>DNAU01000139.1 GCA_003491925.1 Chloroflexota bacterium | reverse complement strand
GCGTCGGCCAGGGGCGCGGTGAGGGCCGAGAGGTCGAGCGCCCCGGCGGCCTCGGCCAGCGTGTCGATGCCGGCGGCGTCGCCGAGGTGGGGCAGCACCCCGAGCACGGGCACCCCGCACTGGTCCGCGATCTGGGCGGCGTTCTCGGCGACGAAGGCCGGGTCACCCTCCCCGGCGACGTCGACCAGCACCACGCCCAGCAGGCGAAGCCCGGCGTCCCGCGCGGCCTCGACGGTGAGCGCGGTGTGGCCGATCGTCCCCAGGCCGGCCAGCGCCGCGATCACCACCTCGGCGTCGAGCCGGCGCAGCAGGTCGCGGACCGTCTGCCGCCGGGTGAGCGGGACCAGCAGCCCACCCACGCCCTCGACGAGGAGGAGATCGCAGCCCGCCGCGGCCGCCTCGGTCGATCGGGCGAGGGCCTCGACGTCCAGCTCCCTTCCCTCGGCGGCCGCCGCCGCGAGCGGCGACCGTGCCAGTTCGAAGGTTGCGAGCACGGCCGGGCCGTTCGCCCCCGATACCCGCCGGAGCAGCTCGGCGTCCTCGCCCACCCCGCCCAACGGGACGCCGGTCGCCACCGGCTTGAGCGCGCGGCAGTCGACCCCGCGCCGGCGCAGCGCGGCGCAGAGGGCTGCGGTGAGCACCGTCTTACCCACCCCGGTCCCGGTGCCGGTCACCGCGACGATCCGTCCCATCAGACCTCCAGCAGGGACCGGATCGCGGCGGCCACCCCCTCGATCTCCGCCTCGGAGTGGGCGGCGCTGGCCACCAGCCGCAGCCGGCTGGTGCCCGGCTCCACGGTGGGCGGGCGCACGCCCTGGACCAGGTAGCCGCGTTCCCAGAGCGCGGCGTCCACCGCCATAGCCCGCCATGGGTCGCCGATCATCACGGCCACGATGGGGGAGGAGGCGTTCTCCCCGCCGAGCGCGGCGGGACCGAGGTGCAGCCGGAGCGACCGGGCCCGCTCCTGGAGCCGGGAGACCACCTCGGGCTCGGCGATCAGCACCCCGAGTGCCGCCCGCGCAGCGGCCATCGTGGGGTGGGGGGGCGCGGTGGAGAAGATCAGCGCGCGCCCGCGCTGGAGCAGGAGCCGGCGGACCGGCTCCGACCCGCAGACGGCGGCACCCGCCGCGCCCAGGGCCTTGGAGAAGGTGACCACCCGGACCACGTGGTCGCCGCCGATCCCCAGCTCGGCGCAGAGCCCGCGTCCTCCCGGTCCGGTGGTGCCCAGGGCGTGGGCCTCGTCGACCACCAGCCAGGCGCCGTGCCGCCGTGCCGTCCGGTCGAGGGCGGCCAGGTCGGCGGACGCGCCGTCCATCGAGAAGACCGAGTCGGTGACGACGATCGGGCGTCCGGCGGCCACCGCCAGCCGGGCCTCCAGGTCGGCGACTTCGCGATGGCGATAGACCGCCACTCTGGAGCGCGACGCCCGGCAGCCGTCGATGAGCGAGGCGTGGTTGCCCGCGTCGCTGAGGATGGTGGCGTCGGGGCCCCCCAGCGCCTCCAGGATGGCGACGTTGGCCGCGTAGCCGCTCGGGGCGACGGTGGCCGTGGCGGTGCCCAGGAAACCGGCCAGCGCCTCCTCCAGGTCGTCGATGGCCGCGTGGCAGCCGGAGAGGTGCCGGGAGCCGGTGGCCCCCACCCCGAGCTCGAGAGCCGCCCGCGACGCCGCCTCCCGCACCGCCGGGTGGGTGGCGAGGCCGAGGTAGTCGTTGGAGCTGAAGACGACCACCCTCCGCCCATCCACGACGCTGTGGGGGGCGCTGCCGCCCTGGCGCCGGCGCGGCCGGCGGCTCAGGCCGGCACGCTCGTCGGCGAGGAGGGTCTGATCCGCCCAGTCGAGGGGCGACGTCGCGGACGTCGGCATGCGGCTCCCGAGTCTGACAGCAGCCCGCGCGGTTCCGGCGCGAGCCTGCCATGCCGGCATGGCCCACCCAGCCTGGTGCCCGGGGTCGGGGATCGCCCGCTACGCGGCGTCCTTCACCCAGGTCCCCCAGCTCGAGACGGAGATCCCGAGGCCCACGCGCACCCGGGGAAGCTGCCAGAGCGCGGTGCTGTAGTCGTCGGCGGAGTCGTTCTGGAGGTCCTGGAGGCCGCCCACGTAGCCGTAGCCGTGGAGGGTCGCGAAGAGCGGCGCCTCCCGGCTGCTGTCGGAGAACTGGGTCGGTCCCGGCCACACCCCACTGTAGGCGATGAACTGGATCGGCTCCCCGCCGACCAGGCTCTCCAGGGTGCTCTTGCTCTGGTCGGTGACGACCTCGAGCTGCTGGGTGGTGGCGTCGCCGGCCCAGAGCGCGACGTTGTCCTTCAGGGTGTGGTCACCGAACGAGAACCCGGTGGCGGCGAGCTCGCGGAGCTGGGCCCCGGTCATGTACTGCTGGGGCCCGTACACGCCGCCGATCAGCGCCGTGCAGGGGAAGAAGACCGCGGTGAAGCCGTACTCGCGGAGGATCGGAGCCGCGTTGGTCCACTGGCTCAGCCGGCCGTCGTCGAAGGTGACCACGAACGAATGCGCGGGCAACGCTAGGCCATAGAGCAGGGCGTCGGCCAGGTGCTGCAGGGAGATGCTGGTGGCGCCGATCGAGTGCGCGTAGGCCATCTCCGACTGGAACTGGCTGGTGAGCGTGGTCAGCCCGACGTCCAGCTCCCAACCGTAGGTGTTGCCGTCGTAGGCGCTCTCCTGCGGCACCTGGTTCTCGACCAGGTGGTACATGAAGATGGGGACGTCGACCTGGCGGGAGGTCACCTGGGCGGGCACGATCACCGGGGCGTCCATGGAGGCCGGCCCCTCGCCGACCACCGATGCCGCCCCCGCGGCGGCGTCGTATTCGACCGAGATCTGGGTCATCGAGAAGAGCGCGGCGACCCCCGGGGGATCGAGCGCATCAGGGTTCGCGAAGGTCACCTGCACCGGGAACCTCCAGGTGTCGGGGACCGAGACCGCCGGGCTCTCCGGGTCGTACCAGGTGACGCCGTCGGTGGGTGGGCCGAGGCTGATCGAGCTGATCGCCGCCCCCTGGAACTTGGCCCCGAGCATGGCGGTCCGGGCGCTCTGGCTCGGCCACAGCGCCTGAGCCGGAGCGGCCAGCTCGTCCCACTGAGCGTCCCAGGCCTCGCTCGCGGTCTGATCGGCGAACCGCTGGGCCAGGTCCGTGACCGCGGAGAGGGCGGCGGGGGAGGCGGACGGCGGCGTGCCGGTGGGCGGAGGGGCGCTCGCCGAGGGGGTGGGTCCGGGCCGGTGGGTCGCCGGCGTCGCAGCCGGAGCGGCGGAGCAGCCGGCGAGGAGCAGCGCCATCGTCACCACGGGACCCGCGAGACGGGTCACGGGCCTACGCTACCAGGACCGCGAACGGACCCGCGCCATGACGCGGCGCCGGCGGGCGGGCCCGCCGCCGGGCCGGTGAGTGGCCCCGGCGTGGATGCCGCCACGCGGTAACCTGTGGCCCCGATGGCGAAGCTCGACCGTCTCGACCTGCCCGCCCTCGACGCCAAATGGCAGCGGAGATGGGCAGAGCGCGGGACCTACCGCTCCGACATGGAGGGGCCGCGCCCCTTCTACTGCCTGATGATGTTCCCCTATCCGTCGGCGGAGAAGCTGCACATCGGCAACGCCTACGCCTTCACCGGGGCGGACATCTACGGCCGCTACCGCCGCCAGCGGGGGGATGACGTCTTCGAGCCGCTGGGCTTCGACGCCTTCGGCATCCACTCCGAGAACTACGCGCTCAAGGTGGGTGAGCACCCCGCCACCCTGACCGCCCGCAACGTCGAGTACTTCCGCGAGCAGCAGCTCAAGAAGCTCGGACTGGGCGTGGACTGGTCCCATGAGATCGACACCACCAGCCCCGACTACTATCGCTGGACCCAGTGGGTCTTCCTCCAGCTCTTCAGGGCGGGGCTCGCCGAGCACCGCGAGGGCCCGGTCAACTGGTGCCCGTCCTGCCTCACCGTGCTCGCCGACGAGCAGGTGCTGAGCGGGCACTGCGAACGCTGTGGCACCGCGGTCGAGACCCGCTACCTCAAGCAGTGGTTCATCAGGACCACCCGCTACGCCCAGGAGATGCTCGACGCCCTGGACACCCTGGACTGGAGCGAGCGGACCAAGCTGGCGCAGCGCAACTGGATCGGGCGCAGCGAGGGGGCGCTCATCGATTTCAGGCTCAATGGCTGTGCCCGCGACCAGGTGACGGTCTTCACCACCCGCCCCGACACCCTTTACGGTGCCACCTTCCTGGTCATCGGCGCCGACCATCCCCAGCTCGGCGACTTCGTCGGCGCGGCTCGCCGGGCCGCCGTCGAGGGGTGGCGGACGTCGCTGCCTCCGGCCGACGCCGAGCCCGATTTCTCGGTCGGGATCGACCTCGGCACCCGCGCCGTGCACCCGCTGACCGGCGTGGAGATGCCGGTCTGGGCGGCTCCCTACGTCCTGGGCGGGTACGGCACCGGGGCGATCATGGCCGTGCCCGGCCACGACGAGCGGGACTGGCAGTTTGCCCGCGCCCACGGCCTGCGCATCGTCGCGGTGATCGGCGGCGGCGACGTCGACACCGCGGCGTGGACCGGCGAGGGACCGATGCTCAACTCCGGCGCGCTCGACGGCACCCCGTCGACCGAGGGGAAGCGGAAGGTGGTCGAGATGCTCGAGGCCCGCGGTGCCGGGCGCGCCCACGTGCAGTTCCGGCTGCGCGACTGGATCATCTCGCGCCAGCGCTACTGGGGGCCGCCACTGCCGATCATCCACTGCCCGGTGCATGGCCCCGTCGGCGTCCCCGAGGCCGAGCTTCCGGTGCTGCTCCCCGAGGTGCGGGACTTCCGCCCGCTGGGCACCGGGGTCTCGCCGCTCGCCCAGGTCGAGGAGTGGGTCAACGTGCCCTGTCCCATCTGCGGCGAGCCGTCCCGGCGCGAGACCGACGTCAACGACAACTTCCTCGACTCGGGCTGGTATTTCATGCGCTACCCGTCGACGGGCTTCGCCGACCGGGCTCTCGACCACGACCTGACCTGGCGCTGGCTGCCCGTCGACATCTACATCGGCGGCAACGAGCACGCCGTCCTTCACCTGATGTACGCGCGCTTCCTGATGCGCGCCCTCCACGAGATGGGCCACGTGCCGGTCCCCGAGCCGTTCGTCCGCTTCCGGGCCAACGGCATGCTCACCTTCGGTGGCAAGGGCAAGATGTCCAAGAGCAAGGGCAACGTCGTCAACCCCGACGCCTACATGGCGCGGTACGGGGCTGACACGCTGCGCCTCCACATCATGTTCCTGGGCCCGTTCCTCGAGGGCGGGGAGTGGAACGAGCGGGGCATGCTCGGCCAGGCACGGTTCCTGGAGCGCGTCTGGCGGTGTGCCCAGGCGGCCACCTCCGACGACGTCACCGACCCCGTCCGCGAGCGGCGCCGCCACCGGACCATCGCCGCGGTCGAGGCGGCGATCGAGTCGCTCCACTACAACACCGCCATCGCCACCCTCCACGAGCTGGCCCGGGCGATCGACGAGGAGGCCCGGGAGGGGACGGCCCGGCGAGTGGACGCGCGCACCCTGGTGGAGCTGGTGGCCCCCTTTGCCCCCCACATCGCCGACGAGCTCTGGGAGCGACTGGGCGAGAGCGGCACGGTGCACCGGGCGACGTGGCCGGAGCACGACCCGGCGCTCGCCGCGGCGCCGCGGGTTACCATCGCGGTGCAGGTGAACGGGAAGCTGCGGGCCACCTTCGAGTGCGACGCGGGCACGCCCGCGGCCGAGCTGGAGCGCCTCGCGCTGGATCAGTCCAGGGTTGCCGAGCTGCTCGACGGACGGCCGCCGCGCAAGCTGATCGCGGTGCCCGACCGGATCGTCAACGTGGTGGTGTGAGGGCGGAACCTCACCCACCGCGTCGGGTCAGCAGCCGCCCGCGATCGCCGAGCAGGCGGCGTTGGAGGCCGTGATGGCCAGCGGCAGGAAGACGATCGCCATCACCAGGGCGATCGCGCCGAGCACCAGCCCGACCCGCGCCAGGCCCCTGCCCACCCCCTTCGGGCTCTCCCGGGCCAGGCTGACAGCGCCGAAGACGAGCGCCAGGGTCGCGACCACGAAGTCCAGGCCCAGCAGCGCGTTGACCCCGGAGACACCGTTGTAGGTCTGCGCGTCGATGGCGGTGAGCTCGTAGAGGAACCAGTAGAGGGCCGGGATGACCGCCATCGCCAGCCCGACGATGCCCAGCACCCCTGCCGCCGTCGCCATCGCGCCGGTCGGCCGGGAGGGCGCGGCGGCCACCGGCGGTGGCCAGTAGGGCTGCGCGTAGGGAGGCGGGTACGGTGCACCGTATGGGTACGGCGGAGGTGGCGGCTGGTGGGGTGGCGGGACCGGGCCGGGCGGCGGGAGCGGTTCCGCCGGCGCCGCCGGTCCGGGCTGCGCGGAACCGGCCAGGTCGTCGCCGCCGGTCATCGACTGGGCCCGGCTAGCATCCGTAGGCGCCGCAGGTGCTCGTGATCACACCGTAGACGACGATCCAGAAGATGATCCCGAGCACGATGGTGAGCGCCCCGAGGATCAGTCCGGCGATGGCCATCCCCCGGCCCGCACCTCCCCGCTTGCCGGCGGTGGAGAGGCCGACCGCGCCGAAGATGATGGCGAGAACGGCGAGGATGAAGTCGACGACCAGGAGCCAGGAGAGGATCAGGCTGAGGATGCCCAGCACCAGGGCGGCGACCGCCATCCCGTTGCCGGCCTGCGGCGCCGCGTAGGCATACGCCGCGGGGTACGGCTGGGGCGCGCCGTACTGCTGGGGCGGGTACCCGCCGGGCGCCTGCGGGGGATAGGGGAACGGCGGGGGCTGAGCCGGCGGGAGAGGGTAACCCGGGCCCGGAGGCGGTGCCGGCGGGTACTGGCCGCTGCTCGGATCGGGGCTCGGTGGGTAATCGCTACCGGACATCTTCTCTCCCGGGCACAGCACTGTTGCCCGGAGTTCGTCCCCGGGTTTTCGGCGGATTATGCGCCGTCAGGCGGGTGACTTCCAGAGCCGCTGAACGCGCTGCTCGCGGCTCCGGGTCTGGTATCCTGCCCCAGCGCACGGACCGCCGTGCTCATTGGCCTGTCCGCCGATGGGCCACTTCCGCGCCGAGGGCGCGGCGGATCAGTCCCCCGTCAGCTGTTGCCACCGAGCGATGAAAACCCCACTCCCATCGAACGCCTCCCGCACCGAGACGGCACCCCGCGAGGTCTATGCGGTCGTCCGCCACGGCGGGCACCAGTACCGGGTCACCCCCGGCGACCGGCTCCTGGTCGACCGGCTGCCCGCCGAGGTCGGCGCGGTGATCGGGCTGGAGCCGGTGATCCTGCTCGCCGACGCCGACGGCGTGGCGGTCGACGCGGCGAGCCTCGAGGGGATCCGGATCGCCGCCACCGTGGCGGGGCACCGGCGCGGAAAGAAGATCCGGGTCTTCACCTTCAAGCCGAAGAAGCGGCACCGCCGGACCCTCGGGTTCCGGGCCGACCTGACCGAGCTGGTCGTCGATCGGTTCCTCACCAAGGGTGAGCCCCTGCCCGAGCCGGTCGAGGTCGAGGAGCCGGAGCTCGAGGCGCCGGAGGTCGAGGCGCCGGAGGTCGAGGTCCAGCCCGCGGACGCCGCCGCCGCGGAGGTGGTCGAGCCCGCGACGGCGGGGCCGGCTACGGCCCGACGCCGCGCCCCCCGGGCACGCGCGGCGGAGCCTGAGGCCGCCGAGGACGCCGCAGCGGCTGCGGCCGAGCCTGGCACCGAGCCCGAGGCCGAGCCGCCGGCTCGCCGCCGGCGCAGTGCCGGGGCGGCGACCGCCGCGACTGCCGTGGAGTCCGAGGCGACCAATCCAGCTGCACCCGCGCGGCGCGCCCGGAAGCCGGCAGCCGCCGCCGAGCCCGAGTCCGCC
>DNAU01000307.1:235-3152 GCA_003491925.1 Chloroflexota bacterium | reverse complement strand
GGCGTTGACGGTGATCCCCCGCGGCCCCATCTCGCGGGCGAGGGTCTTGGTCAGGCCGATCAGCCCGGCCTTGGCGGCGGAGTAGTTGGCCTGGCCGGGGTTGCCCATGATCCCGGCGATGCTGCTGACGTTGATGATGCGACCCGAGCGCTGGCGGAACATGCGCTTGAGGGCGGCGCGGCTGACGTGGAAGGCCGCGGAGAGGTCGATGGCGATGACCAGATCCCACTCCGCGTCGCTCATGCGGATGGCCAGGTTGTCGCGCGCGATCCCGGCGTTGTTGACCAGAACATCCAGGCGCCCCAGGCCCTTGATGGTGGAGTCCACCATCGCCTCGCCGGCGGCGGGGTCGGCGACGTCCGCCTCCAGGGTGAGGGCGCGGACCCCGAGGCCACGCGCCTCGTCGGCGGTACTGTCGGCGATGCCGGGGTGGCCGGCGCGCGCATCGGCCTGGGCGGAGTAGCTCAGGGCAACGTCCGCGCCGGCCTGGGCGAGGGCGAGGACGGTGGCCCGGCCGATCCCCTTGGACCCGCCGGTGACCAGGGCGACCTGTCCGGCGAGGGCGCCCTCAAACACGGCCCGCGGCCACGCGACGAGAGCTGGGAAGCGAGGGCATCTCCGGCACGGACGCTAGGGTACTCGACAGAGGGCGCTCGGGTCCCCTCGCCCGCCGCGGTCCGATGGAACGCGCGTGCCGTTTCACCGGGAGCTCTCAGCGCCCAGCGTCTCGGCCAGGCCGGCGGCGGCCGCCAGGCTGCCGACGCTGGCGGCCCTGACCCCGGGGGCGATCCGCCGGGCCAGGCCGGTGAGCACCTCCCCGGGCCCGACCTCGACCAGCACCTCCGCGCCGAGCTCGACCAGCCGCTGCACGGAATCGGTCCAGCGGACCGCCGACACCATCTGCCGTCCCAGCCGCTCGCGCAGCCCGGGTCCGGTGGTGACCGGCGTGGCGTCGACGTTGGCCACCACCGGCAGGGCCGGGTCGCGCAGCTCGGCGGCCTCGAGCACCCGCGCGAAGTCGGCGGCAGCGGTGGCCATCAGCGGCGAGTGGAAGGCGCCGCTGACCCGGAGCGGGAGGACCCGCCGGGCGCCCGCCTCCCGGGCCCGGACCGAGAAGGCGGCGACGGCATCGAGCCCGCCGCTCACCACCACCTGGCCGGGCGCGTTGAGGTTGGCCACCACCACGGTCCCCTCCGTCTCCGTGCAGAGCCGCTCCACGGTGCCGGGATCGAGCCCCAGCACCGCCGCCATCGTCCCCTCCCGCATCCCCGCCATCAGCCGGCCGCGTGCGACGGCCAGACCGAGCGCGGCCTCGGGCTGGAGGGCGCCGGCGACAGCGCAGGCCGCCAGCTCTCCCACCGAGTGCCCGGCGACCGCGACCACGCTGAGCTCCGGGGGGAGGGCGGCGGCCAGCACCAGCTCGGTGAAGACCAGCGCCGGCTGGGCGATCTCGGTGGGGCGGAGCGACTGCTCGTCACCCCGCAACGCGACCTCGAGGTCGACCCCGGCGGCGCTGGCGACCGCGAGCAGCCGCTGTCCCAATGGCGTCACGTCCAGGCCTGCCGCCATGCCCGCCGCCTGGCTGCCCTGACCCGGGAAGCAGAGGGCGGCGCGGAGCCCCGGCCCGCTCACTCGGTCGCGATCACCTCGCGGCGGTTGTAATGGCCGCAGTTCGGGCAGACCCGGTGGGGCAGCCGCGGCTGCTTGCACTGGGGGCAGGGGTTCAGGGTGGGAAGGACCAGGGCGTGGTGCGAGCGCCGCATGTCGCGGCGGCGCTGCGAGGTGTGTTGTTTGGGGAGGGGCATGACGGCTCCGGGATGGAGGGAGGGCGCGCAGCACGAGGCCGCGCAGGACCTGAGCCGCGAGTATACCCGCTCGGGCCGCCACCGCCCACCTGGCCGGCGCCCGCCGGGCCAGAGCTGGCGGGGCGAGGCTCTGGCGGGCCGGCGCTCCGGCAGGCCGGCGCCTGACAACCGGAGGCTCAGGAGGTCGCGCCCCCGTGCCGCTTCTTGCGGGGGGTCTCGGCAGAGGCGAGGGTGCTCAACCCCTTGCGGACGGTCGCGGTGGCGGTGACCAGGTGCTCCTCGAGCTCGGTCATGACCGCTCGGACGTAGTCGTCCGCGTCCCGAGCGTACCCCTCGGCGGCGGTGGTGACGGCGGCGGCGCGCTCCTCCGCGTCCCGCAGCAGGCCGGCGGCGCGCTCCTCCGCGGCCCGGACGACGGTGTGCTCGGCGACCAGGCGCTCGGCATGGGCCTGCGCCTCCGCCACCAACCGGCGGGCCTCCGCCTCGGCCCGCTCACCGAGCTGCGCCGCCTCGGCGCGGGCCCGGTCGGTCAGCTCGCGGGCCTGCGCGGCCGTCCGCTCGGCGAGCTGCCGGGCGGCGGACTCGGCCCGCGCCGCGAGATCGCCGGCCCGCTCCTCCGTGTCAGTCAGCACGCGCTCGCGCTGGTCGAGCAGCCGCTGGGCCTGGACCACGTCCGCCGGCAGGGAGAGGCGGATCCGGTCGACCAGCTGGATCAGATCCCCGTCGTTGACCATGACGCTGCCGCTGAAGGGGACCCGCCGGGCCTCGGCCAGCAGCGCCTCGAGGGCGTCGAGGAGGTCGAGGGTCGAGGGCGGGGCCTCTCCCGGGGAGCGCGGTCCGGCGCTCATCCGGGACGCCCGATGTGGCGGTGCAGCGGTTCGCCGCTCATCCGGGACGCCCGATTCGTCGGTGCGGCGATCCGGCGCTCATCCGGGACGCCCGACGCGCCGGCGCAGCGCCTCGGCAGTCGCCGGTGGGACGAACTCGCTGATGTCGCCCCCCAGCCGGCAGACCTCCTTGACCAGCGCCGAGGACATGAAGACGTTGGGCGCCGAGGTCATCAGGAAGACGGTGTGGATGTCGGGGTCGAGGCGGCGGTTCATCAGCGCCAT
>DNAU01000307.1:0-136 GCA_003491925.1 Chloroflexota bacterium | reverse complement strand
TCGAAATCGCTCACCGCGCGCAGCCCGCGGACGATGGCGATCGCCCCCACCCGCTTGGCGTGCTCCACGGTGAGCCCGTCGAAGGCGTCGACCTCGACCTCCCCTTCCAGGGAGCGGGTCGCCTCGCGGATGAGCT
>DNAU01000260.1:242-11008 GCA_003491925.1 Chloroflexota bacterium | reverse complement strand
CGTGGCGGTGCCGTCGGAGTTGTCGGTGAAGCTGACGCCAGCGGGCAGGCGGGCGCCGCCGTCGGAGAGCGAGGGTGCCGGCCCACCGCTGCCGGTGACGGTGAAGGTGCCGTACGACCCGACGGTGAAGGTGGTCGACGCCGCGCTGGTCACCGACGGCGCCGTCATGGGCACGGGGGTGATGACCACCTCGGCGGGCGTGTCCCCCGCCGTGGTCACGCTCACCCCGGTGGCCGAGCTCTCGATGTGGCTGGCCCCGGCGCCGCCACCGCCGCCGCCACCCAGCAGGTAGTCAGGGATGCTGGGGAAATAGCAGCCTCCCGAGCCGCCACCCGAACCTCCGACCCAGCCTCCCCCCCCACTCCCTCCCGCCGCGAACTGCCAACCGGCGGTGACGGGCAGTTCCTGCCCGGCGCCTCCGGCGCCCGGAGATCCGGCCGTACCGGTGCCATCGCCGAGGCAGCCCGCACCTGGCGCAGCCGCCGAGCCGTCGATGCCGAGACCGGCCCCGCCACCGGGCGCCCCGTTGTAGGGGTCCGAGCCGTCTCCGCCTGCACCCGGGCCGGTGACCGCCGCCCCGAAGGAGCCGGCACTGCCGCCGCCCCCACCCTGCCGCCAATCGTAGTACGGGTCACTCTGCCCGCCACCGCCGCCACCGCCCGCGACCACCAGGCGGGGATCGCTGGCCGGGTCCGCGGTGTAGGCGCAGCCGGGGTCGGAGGCCGAGCACGTCTGGATGTCGGAGGCACCACCTCCGGCCCCACCGCCGACCGACGCGCCCCCGCCACCGACGCCAGTGCTGCTGCCGACCTCGAGGTAGAGCGTCGACACGCCATCTGGCACCGGGATGGTCGCCTGCACCTCGGCGCCCTGGCCCGGCAGCGCGGACCCCGCGGAGTCGCCGCCCGCCGAGCCGACCACGGTCACCTGGAGGGCATAGGCGCCGGCGGGGATCACGTAGGCGGTCTCCCCGGCCGTGGTGATGGTGGTGGTGACATCGTCCGCCAGCACCGGCCTCGGCGAGAACGCCCAGGCTGCCGTCAGCGAGGGAAGGAGAAGCAGGCCACCGACCAGAAGGCGGCCACGCCTCATTGCAGGTGCACTCCCGAATGAGCGAATGCGCACGTGGCCAGCATGGTCACCGTCGGCTCAGGTGACCGAGCCGTCACGGGTGTGTCACCGGCCTGCGTCCGAATGAGCTATCAGCCCGATCGAAACCGCGCGACACCGGGCTGCCGGGCCGGCGAGGGGCGGCGAGCCCCTGTGAGAACAGCGAGGGGCCCCCATCAGGCCTGCCTGATGGGGACGTGGACCGGCGGGGATTCGAACCCCGGACCTCTGCCGTGCGAGGGCAGCGCTCTCCCAGCTGAGCTACCGGCCCCGGAGGGGTCCCAGTCTACCCGGGGGCCGCACGCTCGCTCCGCGGCGCGGCTCGGGGAGGCGCTCCGCGCGCACGCCGGCGCCGATCAGATGTCCGTCGAGTCGTCGACGAAGTAGGTCTCGCACGCCTCGTCGAGGAGCTTGGTGGTGAGCTCGGGATCCCGCCCCAGGTAGCGGCAGAGGTGGATGACGTGGTTGAGGAGGTCGCGGGGGTGCGATCCGTGGAACGCCCGCCCCTTGGCGACGTAGTGCCGGCTGATGAGGTCGGAGATGACCTCCTCCCGGTAGGGGATCTCCTGGGATGCGCAGACCCGCCGCCAGATCTCGGCGAACTCGTCCCGGGTGGGATCCGGGACGTGCACCTTGTATCGAACCCGGCGCAGGAAGGCCTCGTCCATGAGGTTGTGGGGTTCGAGGTTGGTGCTGAGCATCAGCAGGCAGGTGAAGGGCACCGCCACGCTGGTCCCGGCGCGGGCGATGTTCACGTAGTCGACGCCGTTCTCCAGGGGGACGATCAGGCGGTTGAGCAGGTCGCGGGGCGACATCTTCTGCTGCCGGCCGAAGTCGTCGATGAGCAGCAGGCCGCCGTTGGCCTTGAGCTGGAGCGAGGCCTCGTAGAAGCCGAGCGCGGCGTCGAAGCCGAGCTCCAGCATGCGCGGGGTGAGCTCGCCGCCCGCCTTGACCGCCGGCCTCTCGGCGAGCTGCCAGCGGGTGTCGTGCGGGGGCAGGGGGCGGTCGATCGGGGTGTGGTAGATGGGGTCGTAGAAGCGGATGACCTCGCCATGGACGTAGAGGGCGCGGGGGATGAAGACCGGCGGTCCCATCACCCGCGCGCTGGCGTCAGCGATGCTGGTCTTGCCGTTTCCCGACGGGCCGTAGAGGAAGCAGGCATGGCGGGCCGAGAGCGCCGGGCCGAGGTGATCGAGCACCCGCTGGCTCAGCACCAGGCTCGAGAAGACGGCGCGGAGCCGCTCCCGGTTGACCGCGATCCCCACGTCGGCCTGGCGGGCCGCCATGGCGTTGTAGTCGCCGATCGGCACCGGCGCGGGGCCCGCGTATTGATTGATGTCGAGCAGCTCGCGAGCCCGCTGGCGGCCGGTGGTGGTGATCGTGAACTGCATGCCGGCGTTGATCGATTCGTTCTCGTCGAGGACGGTCGCCCTGACCCCCGCCGACGCGCAGTACCCCTCGTCGGCCAGGAACTTGAGGGTGGTCTCGACGAACGGGAAGGGAATGCAGACGTGGCGGGCGACGTCACCGCCCAGCATGCTGCCGTTGAAGTACAGGACCTTGAGGACCAGATCGCAGACGAAGGAGAACGGGAGCCCGGTCTCCTCGGCGCTCCGCGGCATCGGCGGCAGCGCGATTGGCGCCGGGGCAGCGGGGAACACTTGGGCTGCCATCTCTCGGCCGATTGTGTCATCGCCAGGTTGAGCGGCCCAGGAGGGGCCGGGGACTTGTCATCGAGCTGCCACACTCCCGCGTCCGAGATCCCGCCGGACCGCGCATCCAGGCCCCCTTGGAGCGATGCCGACCGGCGAGTTATGACGGGACCGTGACGGGAGCGTCGTGGTACCGTGCGGCCATGCCCACCATCCCCCTGCAGGGGAGCGTTCGAGACGGTCGGCGCGCCGGCCCCTTCTGGATCGAGGATGGCGATGGTCTCGTCTGGTTCGGCGGCGCGGTCATCGCCCTGGTCCTCGGTCTCTACGTCCTCGCCGTGGTCCTCAACGGCGCGTAACCCGGGCAGGCGTGGGCCGTTCCCCCTGGGGACGTCCCGCAACCCCCCGGCCACGCCACCTCATCGGAGACACATCAGGTCGTGCCACCCACCCCACCCGAGAACCCCCGCCCGCGCAGGGTGCGGGCCGGCCACGTGCGGGCTCGCGGCGCCTCCAACGGGAACGGCAACGGCGGGGGGGCGGCCGGCCAGGGCCTGACCTCGACCGCCTCCCAACGCCGGCTCCGGCGCGATCTGCTGCTCGGACGGAGGCGTCCGTCCCCTCCCCGGCGGCGCCCGCTGCTGCGCACGACGCTGCTGTTCGTCGCCCTCCTCTCGACCATTGGAGCCGCCGCCGCCACCACCGTCTACACCGGCTACAACGTCTTCCTCGGCCAGATCCCCGACGCGACCACCGTCGCCTCGATGGAGCCCGCGGTCGACACCAACGTGTACGCTGCCAACGGCACCCTCATCGACATCCTCCACCCCTCGGGATCCTTCCACCTCCACGCCAACCTCGACCAGATCTCCACGTACCTGCAGGAGGCCACGGTCGACGTCGAGGACCGTCACTTCTACTCCGAGAGCTCGCTTGACCTCCCCCGGATCGCGGAGGCGGGCTGGGGCTACCTGCGCCACGCCAACGAGGGAGGCGCCTCGACCATCCCCGAGCAGCTCGCCAAGATCAGCTTCCTGCAGGACAACGGCAGCCTCTCCTACAAGATCAAGGAGATCATCCTCGGCAGCGAGCTGGTCGACGACTTCTCCAAGGGTCAGATCCTCGAGATGTACCTGAACCGGATCCCCTACGGGAACCAGGCGATCGGGATCCAAACCGCGGCGGAGCTGTACTTCCACGTGCCCGCCAGCCAGCTCGACCTCGCCCAATCGGCAATGCTCGCGGGCCTCCCCCAGGCCCCCTCGGCATACGACCCCAACCTCTACCCCGGAGCGGCCAAGGAGCGCCAGGAGGCCGTCCTGCAGGCGATGGTGAGCGTGGGCAGCATCACCCAGGCCCAGGCCAACGCCGCGGCGGCCGAGAAGCTCACCTACTACACCTGGCAGGAGTACCTGCCACCGACCATCATCGATGGAGCCAACACGTCGAGCTTCCTCAACTACCTGACCGCCTACTACCTCCCCGAGCTCTTCCACGGCGACACGTTCTCGGACCCGGGCGGCTACGACATCTACACCACGCTCGACCTGAGCGACCAGGCGACCGCCGACGCGACCGTGCACAGCGTGATCACCGGCAGCCCGGGGTGGTTCGTGCAGGGAGCGAGCGGCGGTGACGGTGCCCTGGTGAGCCTCGACCCCCAGACCGGGGCGGTCCTGGCCATGACCGGCAGCGCCAACTACAGCAGCCCCGTGTTCGGTCAGGACAACCTGGCGATCGACGAGCGCCAGCCCGGCTCCACCATGAAGCTGTTCACCTACACGGACGCGATCGCCTCGCGGCAGTACACGATGACGACCCAGATCTCGGACGAGCCGCTGACCCTGAACGGCTGGACACCCAAGGACTACGAGGGCGCGACCGCCGGAGAGGGCTTCTGCGAGATGGAGTACTGCCTGGGCAACTCGCTCAACCTGCCGGCGGTGAGGACCGAGTACGCATTGGGCGTGCTCCCGGTCGCCAACCTGGCCGTCGACGCCGGGGTCAGCCTGCTCTCGGGGGCCAACTTCCCCGCCTCGACCACCTACTCGTTCACCCTGGGGACGAAGCCGATCAGCCCCCTCGACCTGGCCGACGGGGCGGCGACCATCGCCGACCTCGGCGTCCACCACGCTCCGGCCCCGGTCACCAAGATCACCAACGCGGCGACCGGCTCCGCCGTCTACGTCTACGACGCCGCGGCCAGCGCCCAGCGGGTGGTGCCGGAGAACGTCGCCTACATCATGGACGAGACGCTCAGCGTGGCCAAGTACCGCCAGCCGGCCTTCGGCAACTACCAGAGGCTCTCCCTGCCGGGCCGCCCGGCCAGCGCCAAGACCGGGACGAGCGGCTCGGGCTACGACAACTTCGACAACTGGACGGTGGGATGGACGCCCACCGTCCTCACCGCGGTGTGGGTCGGGGATCCTCAGGGCGAGAGCGCCAAGTACGGGCTCACCCCCGGGGTCACCAGCGGTGTGACCGGGGCGGCACCGATCTGGCAGACCTACATGGAGGCCGCAACCGCTAACACGCCGGTGGTCTGGTACCAGCAGCCCTCCGACGTCTACGAGGCGGGCGGCGCCTGGTACCTCCCCGGCACCGGACCGGGCAGCTCCATGGGTGTCGGGGGCCCGATCTGCAACCCGAACTGCATCGGGCCGCCGACACAGACGGGCGTCGACTTCACACAGCCGCTGCTGCCCACCCCCACGCCGGGGCCGACCCCGATACCGACGCCGGCAGCGACACCGGGGACCTGATCAGCCTCCTCCCCGAGGGCCCGTCTCGGGCTCGGCGCCGGCAGGACCACGGCGAAGGAACCCCCAGACCCCGTCGAGATCGGCGACGTCCGGCATATCCTCGTCGAGGCTGACCGCCGCCGATTCGGCTGCCCCCAGGGCGGCGACCCGGATCGACACGCTGCGGCGGACCCTGACCGGGATGCCGGCGGCCGCGAAGCCGGTGTCGCTCAGCGACCACCAGTACTGCAGCGAGACGTCCTCGGCGGCCTCCAGGCTCACCGAGAAGGCGTCGAGGAGCGGCGCCTCGTCGAGATCGTCGTCGGCATCCGCCGAGAACACCTGGAGCAGGCGCAGGAAGGCGGCCCGATCCAGGCTGACATCCAGCGCGTCGACGAAGCGCTCGGGCACGCCCGCGAGCTCACCGCCGGGGAGAGGCTCCGCTCCCGGCGCCCCCTCCCCGACCCGCACCCCGGTGAGGACGTCGAAGGTCGCGTCCTCCACCGCGATCTGGCCGAGCTCCGCCTCGAAGTCCTCCAGGCTGAAGATCCGGGGATGGGTGTCGAGCCTCCCCCAGCGAGCGCCGCCGTCCAGCGTGTAGGCATAGCCGTCGCCGTGCCGGGCGACCATGAACCGCTTTGGCGGCCCGGACCCGAGCAGTCCCACCTGGCCCCGGTCGAGCACCCGATCCTCGTATTCGAGGAGGGTCTCCAGCACGAGGTAGGCGGGCTCGGTGGCGCCATCCGCGGCCACCGCGATGGTCCGCTGCTGGAACTCCAGGGTAACCCTGACGCGGCCGGCGTCGCCGAGCCCCGCCCGCATCTCGCGATAGAGGGCACCGAGGGTCAGCCGCTGCTCAGCGGTCATCGCGGGGCGGCCAGCGACCAAGGGGGGCGGCTCATCGCGGGTGGACGATAGCGCGTGGCGGGCAGGGCGGCACCCTCCACCTGTCTAGACTGGGCCGGATGACCGAGACCACGTCGCCGGAGGAGGCCGTCCCGGGGCAGCCGCCGGCGCTGGCACGAGCGATCGCGCTGGGGCTGGTCACCCGGTACCGGCTGCGGCTCGCCGATCCCCGGGACAGCCGCCTCGGGGACCTGGGCCCCGACTACGACCTGGTGGCGGTCGCCTGGACCGGGACCCGCGCCGGCCTGGTCGGCTTCTTCCGGCCGCCCGCGGACCCGGCGTCCCAGGTGGAGGATCTCCACCGCCGAATCGGCGCGGCGCTGCGCTGGGGGGACGCGCGCCTTCGCATCCAGCCGGCCGGCCGCTGCGACATCCTGCTGGTGGCCCTCTCGCCGCTCAGCGCCCAGCTGCCGCCCCCGGCCCACCCCGCGGTGCAGGTCGGCGTGATCTGGGCCGACCCCGGCTCCGGCGACGCGGGCGCTCTGCTCCCGCCGCCACCGGGGCTCCCCGGGCTCGCCGAGGTCCGGGCGGCGGCCCGGTCGCTGCGCGGGGGGACGGTCGCGCCGACGCTCGCCGCCGTCGACCTCGCCGAGCGCGAGACCGTCCACGGCGGCTACGTGGCCCCGGTCCGGCGGGCGCTCGTCGCCACCCCGCGACTGACCTACGCGATGGTGGCGACCTTCGTGATCGTCTTCCTGATCGAGAACACGGTGATCAATCAGTGGGCGAACGGATACCTGGGCGTGGGCGGGATCTACCTCGGCTACGCCGGCGGCGACCAGTGGTGGCGGTTCCTGAGCACCGCCTTCCTCCACGTCCCCGGCTTCTTCTCGAGCGGGCCCGGGATCACCTCTTATCTCTCCCTCCACCTCCTCGTCAACTGCTATTCCACGGTCATCCTGGGGCGCATCGTCGAGCCGATGTACGGGCGGATCACCATGCTGGCCACGTTCGTCGGGACCGCCTTCGCCGCCAGCGCGGTGAGCGCGCTCGCCTACGGGCTCAACCTCCCCGGCTCCAGCCCCGAGTTCGTGGGGGCCTCCGGCGGACTCATGGGCCTGCTCGGTCTGATCCTGGTCCTGGGCCGGGTGCAGGGCAAGAACGTCCCGGTGGGCCTGACCCACACGCTACGCCAGTGGGTGCTCATCTGCCTGGTGATGACGGTGATCATCGGCTTCACCTTCTCCAGCGAGATCAACAACTACGCCCACCTGGGCGGTTTCGCGACCGGGGCCCTGATCGGGGTGGTGATCCCGCCGGTACGTGCCATCGGCGGCAACGACCTCCGGGTCTGGCAGAAGACGGCGTTGATCGCGATCATCGCGGTCGGCGCGGTGGCCATGCTCTTCGCGGTGGTCAACTTCGGCCAGTTCCTCGCCAATCCGGGCCCGTCCGTCCCCAGCAGCTGAGCCGCGCCGTCTGGCATCGGTCGGGCCGATCCCGAGCCGCGCCGCCTGCCGCTCAGGCCGACCAGATCCAGGAGCCTCGGCCCCACGGGCCGGTGACCTGGCAGCGTGCACGGAGGGAGCGCACTCGGGTGCGTGACCGCCCGCGCAGCGGGCCTGGCACGGAGCTGGGTGGAGCTGGGCGGCAGCGGGTCAGCTGGCCTGAGCCCGGGTCGAACTCCACAACCCCTCCAGGTCGTAGAAGACCCGCTCCCCGGGGAGGAACACGTGGGCGATCACCGAGTCGAAGTCCACGCACGCCCAGGAGGCGTCGCGCAGGCCGGCCACATGCAGCGGCCGCACCCCCTGGGCCCGGCAGGCCTCCTCGATATTGTCAACAATGGCTCGAACCTGGCGGTCGGTGTCACCCTCGCAGACCACGAAGAAGTCGGCGATGGTGGTCTTGCCCCGCAGATCGATGGTCACGATGTCGCGCGCCTTCTTATCGGCGGCAGCGGCGCTGATCATCTCGACCAGCTCCTCGGAGGTCATCGGCAAACGATTATGCCATCGGTGCCGGGATCGGCCGGCAGGGCGAGGCCCAGCGCCGGCCGGCGGGCGGGGGCGTCACCCGGTCTCACCGGTAGAGTCCGCGCGCCGCGATCATCGCCGCGACCGCCGGGCTGACCAGCCCGTCCAGTGGTTCCCCGGCCGCGACCCGGCGGCGGATCTCGGTGGCCGAGATGTCGGGAGACTCGATCCCCACCACCCGGGTCCGCTCCGGCCGGTAGCCCAGGCCGATCGCCTCCGCATGGTGGATCAGGGCCTCGCCGGCGCGATTCACCAGGACGAAGTGGTAGCCCGCCAGCAGCTCCGCGGCCCCGTGCCAGGCGGCGATCTGCCGGGCCGCGTCGGCGCCCAGGACGACCCAGAGCTGGACGTCGGGATGGGCGGCCGCGAGGTCGCGCATCGTGTCGACGGTGTAGGAGGGCCCCGGACGGCGCAGCTCCAGGTCCAGGACAGAGATCCCCCGATGGCCCGCGATCGCGGCCCGGCAGATCTCGAGCCGATCGGCGGCGCCGGCCAGCGCCGGTCCGTGCAGGGGCGGGACACCGGCCGGGACCACCCAGGTGTCGTCCGCCAGGATGCCGTCGCGCGCCTGCTCGGCAACCGCCAGGTGGCCGAGGTGGAAGGGGTCGAAGGTGCCGCCGAAGACGGCGACCCGCGCCGCGGCCATCAGCGCGCCCGCCGCACCGACCGGCTCGGCGGACCGGCGGGCTCGGCGAGGTATGTGAACTCGATCGCGGCGATCCGCACGGTGTCCCCATCCCGGCAGCCGGCCACAGCCAGGGCGGCGTCGACTCCAACCGCAGCCAGCCGCCGCTGGAGGGCGGACACGGCCTCGTCCTCGCCGAGGTCGGTGCGCTCCACCAGGCGCTCGATGGCGGGGGCGTGGACCCGGTAGGCGCCGTCCGGCTCGCGCTCCACCCGAGGGGCCTCGGGCGCGCGGGGGATGTGCCGGTAGACCCGGTGGCCACCGGTCGCGGTGCCGGCGGGGCCGCCCGGCCCCGACTCGGTGGCGGGGCCCATCACCGCCCCCCCGGCCTCGGCGGCGTGGGCGTCCGCCACCAGCCGCGACGTCTCCTCCAGGAGCGCGTCCGTGCCCATCCTGGCGGCGGCGCTGATCAGGTGCGCGCGCGCCAGCCCGACAGCGAGCTCCCGGGCCGCCTCGGCAGCCTCGGGGAGGTCGATCTTGTTGAGCGCCACGATCGCCGGCTTGGCCGCGAGCGCGGGGCTGAAGGCCTCGAGCTCGGCCAGCACCTGGGCCATCGAGTGCCGGGCGGCCTCCACTCCCGCGCCGCAGTCGACGACGTGGATGAGCACCCTGGTCCGCTCCAGGTGGCGAAGGAACTCGATGCCGAGACCGGCTCCCTGATGGGCGCCCTCGATCAACCCGGGGACGTCGGCGAGGACCAGGGATCGTCCGCCGTCGAGCTCGGCCACGCCGAGGTTGGGGTGGAGGGTGGTGAAGGGATACGCGGCGACCTTGGGCCGGGCACCGGTGAACGCCGCCAGCAGGGTGGACTTGCCGGCGTTGGGGAGACCGACCAGGCCGACATCGGCGATCAGCTTCAGCTCCAGGTGGATCCGCCGGTGCTCGCCCGGCTCCCCCAGCTGGCTGAGCCGTGGAGCCTGGCGGACGGGTCCGGCGAAGCGGGCGTTGCCCCGGCCGCCCCGGCCACCCGCGGCCACCACCAGGCGCTGGCCGGGGACGGCGAGGTCCCCGATCAGCTCGCCGCTCTCGGCGTCGGTGACCACCGTCCCAGGGGGCACGGGCAGCACCAGATCGGCGCCGTCGGCGCCGCTCCGCTGGGCCCCGCCACCCGCCCTCCCGTCGGGGGCGTGGAAGTGGCGTCGCTCGCGATAGCGGCCCAGGCTGCTCTCGGCATCGGCGACAGCCAGCACAACGCTCCCGCCCCGGCCCCCGTCGCCGCCGTCCGGGCCGCCCATGGGGACGTACTTCTCATGCCGGAAGCTGACCGCGCCACGTCCGCCGGATCCGGCGCTGACGTCGAGGCTGACCTCGTCGAGGAACACGGGTGAGGGCTCGGCTCAGCCCTGGGACGCGCCGGGCGCGCGCCGCCAGCGAGTCAGCCGGCCGCCTCGACGGACCCGGTCAGGTGCCGACTGCCGTCGCCGGGCCTCGCTGCGGAGGGAGCCAGCTCATCCACGTCCTCGGAGGCCCCCTCCTCGGCGGAGGTCAGGTGCAGCACCGGGAGGGCGAGCACACTGGCTCGGGTCCGATCTCCCCCCTGCCGGTCGTAGGTCACCAAGCCGCTGGCCAGGGCGTAGAGGGTGTGGTCACGGCCAACACCGACGTTGCCGCCAGGGACGATCTTGGTCCCGCGCTGGCGGACCAGGATGGTCCCGGCCAGCACCAGGGAGCCGTCGCCGCGCTTGACGCCGAGCCG
>DNAU01000260.1:0-169 GCA_003491925.1 Chloroflexota bacterium | reverse complement strand
GAATCGCGTCCGTTGCGGGAGCTCCCCCCCCCTTTCTTGTGAGCCATCGCTACTCACCTTCCTCCCCTCGAGAGGCCTTCCGCTCGACCCGCCGGCGCCTGGCCGTGGCGCTGCCGGAGGCGGGCGCGGGCTCGGATTCGGCGCCCGCCGCGGTCTCGGGCGCGGCGGC
>DNAU01000299.1 GCA_003491925.1 Chloroflexota bacterium | reverse complement strand
GGGGATGGGGGCGTGGTTGGCGTCGACGTGGCGGTCGGAGAGGACCAGCACCGTGTAGCCCTCGCGGATCTTCTCGGAGGCCAGCCGGCAGATCCGCTCCAGGCCCTCCTCCAGCGAGGAGACCCCGCCGTCAGAGTGGAAGGTGGTCGAGATGGTGGTCGCCGGGAACTGGCGCTGGGTCACGTGGCGGATGGTCTCGAGATCGGCGTTGCTCAGGATCGGGGTCGGCACCTCGAGCCGCTTGGCCTGCGCCGGTCCCTGCTCGAGCAGGTTGCCCCCGGCCCCGAGGCTGGTCGCCAGGGACATCACCAGCTCCTCGCGGATCGGGTCGATCGGCGGGTTGGTCACCTGGGCGAAGAGCTGCTTGAAGTAGGCGAAGAGGTTGACGGGACGCTCGCTGAGCACCGCCAGGGGGGTGTCGTTGCCCATCGAGCCCACCGGCTCCTCGCCGTCGCGCGCCATCGGGGTGAGCAGGAGCTTCAGCTCCTCCTCGGTGTAGCCGAAGACGCGGTGGCGGACCAGCAGGGTGCCGGGGTCGGGGTCGGGCGGCTCCGCGACCCGCTGTAGCTCGTCGAGGCGGACCGCGCCCTGGCGGATCCAGTGCCGGTAGGGGTGGCGCCGGCTCAGCACACTCTTGACCGCGTCGTCGTCGAGGATCTCGCCGGCCTCGGTGTCGACGAGGAGCAGGCGTCCCGGCTCCAGCCGCCACTTCTTGATGATCCGCTCCTCGGGGATGGGCAGGACCCCCGCCTCCGAGGCCATCACCACCCGGCCGTCGTCGGTGACCAGCCAGCGCGCGGGGCGCAGCCCGTTGCGGTCGAGGGTGGCGCCGATCAGCCGGCCGTCGGTGAAGGCGATCGCCGCCGGACCGTCCCAGGGCTCGATCAGCGAGGCGTGGAACTCGTAGAAGGCGTGCCGCTCCTCGTCCATCAGCGGGTTCCGGTCCCAGGCCTCCGGGATCATCATCATGATCGCGTGCTCGACCGAGCGGCCGGCCATGGTCAGCAGCTCGAGCGCGTTGTCGAACTGGCTCGAGTCCGAGCCCAGCTCGTCGATCACCGGCCGGAGCTTGCTGATGTCGGCGCCGAAGTGGGGGCTGCGGAACTTCGATTGCCGGGCCCGCATCCAGTTGACGTTGCCGCGCAGGGTGTTGATCTCGCCGTTGTGGGCGCTGAGCCGGAAGGGCTGAGCCAGGTCCCAGCGCGGCAGCACGTTGGTGGAGAAGCGCGCGTGGACCATGGCCAGTCGCGAGACCGTCGCGCTGTCGGTGAGGTCCGGGAAGAAGACGGGGAGCTGCTCGGCGGTGAGCATCCCCTTGTAGACGAGGCTGCGGCTGCTGAGGCTCGCCATGTGGAAGCGGTCGCGGGTGAGCCCGACCGCGTCGCTGCGGCGCTCGATCACCCGGCGCATCACGTAGAGGCGGCGCTCGAGCTGGTCGCCGTCGAGCCCGAAGGCGCCGACCAAGAGCTGGCGGATCACCGGCATCCCGGCGAGCGCGGTCGGCCCCGCGCAGCTCGGGTCGACCGGGACATCGCGCCAGCCGAGCATCCGGAGCCCCTCGTCGTGGCAGGCGGTGGCGACCAGCGCCTCGCAGTCCGCCCGGCCGGCGGCATCGCGGGGCAGGAAGACCATCCCCACCCCGTAGGCACCCGGGTCGGGGAGGGGAAGGCCGGCGTCGCGACGGAGCAGGGCGTCGGGGACCTGGAGCAGGATCCCGGCGCCGTCGCCGCTCAGCGGGTCGGAGCCGGTGGCCCCTCGATGGCCGAGGTTGCGGAGCGCCTCGAGCCCGGAGCTGACGATCTGGTGGGTCGGCGCGCCGCGCAGGGTGGCCACGAAGGCCACCCCGCAGCTCTCATGGTGCAGCCGCGGATCGTGGAGGCCCCGCACCCCGTAGGGGTTGTCGAGATGTGCGCCAAGGCCGGGCTGTGGTGGCATGAGGCGAGAGGTGGTGCTCCGGAGCGAGGGCGAGCGGATCACCCGACGGGCACCGGCCGGAGGCTCCCCGGACCGCGAGCCTGCGCGGGGCGATCGTCGGGTTCAGGGCCGAGGGTACCAGGAACTGGGCCATTCGTGCCAAAGCTGGGCCGTGCGGCTCCCCGACGGCGGCGACGCCCGCGGCCGGGGTGAGGGCACGAGGTCACGCCCCCGCGCCTGCCACGCGTCCCCAAAACGGTAGGATCTCAACCCGATGGCAGCGCAGGTGTCGCCGGCGGCGCGCGCCGCCGAGAGCGGACACACCCTCGGGCTCTGGGCCCGCCTGCGACGCGGCATCCCCTGGTGGGCGCAGCCCGTGACCATCGTGGCGGTGCTCGGCGCCTTCACCGGCTACTCGATCTGGACCTCCTTCTTCGGTCCCGGGCCCAATCACCTCAGCGAGCACGCCAACTACCTCTCGCCCTTCTTCTCGCCTCTGCTCTGGAAGACCGGCCCGGTGACCCCGGCGCTCTGGGTGCTCTGGGCCCCGCTCGGCTTCCGGGCCACCTGCTACTACTACCGGAAGTCCTACTACCG
>DNAU01000357.1 GCA_003491925.1 Chloroflexota bacterium | reverse complement strand
TGGCGGTCGGGGGGGGCGTGAAGCAGTGCGGATCAAAGGGGTTGACGCAGGGGCTGCCGGTGGGGGTCGGCGTCCCGCCGGGGTCCGCCGCCACGCCGATCGGACCCACCGAGACCGGGAGAGTGGAGCCGAGCAGCCCCGCGGCCACCAGCCAGGCGGCGACCAGGCACAGCGAGAGCCCGAGGGCCCGGCGGAGGCCGAGCCTGCCCCCTGTCGCGAGGCTGCGCCTCACTGGTCTGCGAGCGTCGCGTCGCACCGCTCTGCGCTCCCGGTGGGGGCGGCGGTCGGTACTCCCGGCGCCCACCGAGGGATTCGGCGGGCGGGGCGGGATCCGGGTGGCCCCGGTTCGGGAGGATACCGCGCCCCGGGCCCGCCGCGGGCCGCACCTCACCGGTTGCGACGCCCCGATCCGATCCCGCGGGAGCGCGTACCATCGCTCTGGTCAATGGCCGCGAGGACCCCGCTCCACGCCCGACACCTGGCCGCCCACGCGGTCATGGTCGAGTTCGCGGGCTACGAGATGCCCCTCCGCTACAGCTCCATGCGCGACGAGCACGTCGCGGTGCGAACCCGAGCCGGGCTCTTCGACCTCTCTCACATGGGGGAGGTGCGGCTCACCGGGAGCTCCGCCGAGGCCACGGTGCAGCGGCTGGTGGCCAACGACGTCTCGACCCTCACCCCGGGCCGCGCCCTCTACTCGGTGGTCTGCAACGACCAGGCCGGCATCGTCGACGACGTGCTCGTGTACCGCGTGGAGGACGGGTTCCTGATCGTCGTCAACGCCTCCCGCCGCCAGGTCGACCTGGAGTGGATGGCCGCCCACCTGCTCCCGGGCACCGAGCTCCGCGACGAGAGCGACGAGACCGCGCTGCTCGCCGTCCAGGGCCCGGAGGCGGTGGCGATCGTCCAGACGCTCACCGACCAGGACGTCTCCGGGCTGCGATCGTTCAGTTCGGTGACCGGCGAGGTGGCGGGGGTGCCATGCCGGATCTCCCGAACCGGGTACACCGGGGAGGACGGGCTGGAGCTCTACTGCGCACCCGCCCCGGCCCCGGCCCTCTGGGACGCGCTGCTCGCGGCCGGCGCGGGCCGGGGGCTGATCCCCGCCGGGCTGGGAGCCCGCGACACCCTGCGACTCGAGGCCGGCCTCCGGCTCTACGGCCAGGACATGGACGAGACCGTCGACCCCTACAGCTGCGGCCTGGCCTGGACCGTGAAGCTGGGCAAGGGCGACTTCATCGGCGCCTCACGTCTCCACGAGCTCGACCCGGACAACCCGCCCCGGCGGTTCGTGGGGCTGGCCCTCGGCCCCCGCCAGATCCCCCGGCACGGGATGGCGGTCCTAGCCGGTGACACCCCCGCCGGGGAGGTGACCAGTGGAGGCTTCAGCTTCACCTTGGGCCACGGCATCGCGACCGCGTACGTCGCGCCCGCGCTCGCCGGGGCGGGCCTCAGCGTCGACATCCGCGGCGAGGCGGTACCGGCGCGCCGCGTTCCGCTCCCGTTCCACGGTGGGCACCACCACCGCCAGTGACCTGCTTGGAGGAGCCCGACCATGCCCGACCTCTCCGGCTACCGCTTCACCCCCACCCATGAGTGGGTGCGCCGTGACGGCGACACGGCCACCGTCGGGATCTCCGACCACGCCCAGGCGCAGCTCGGCGACGTGATCTTCCTGGACCTGCCCTCGGTCGGCGCGAAGCTGACCGCGGGGGCGCGCTTCGGGGCCATCGAGTCGGTGAAGGCGGCCAGCGACCTATATGCGCCGGTGACGGGCACGGTCACCGAGGTCAACGAGAGCCTGGCCGAGACCCCGGAGAGGGTCAACACATCGCCCTACGAGGATGGCTGGCTGGTCCGCCTCGGCGACGTGGTCGACGGGGAGCTGGACCTGCTCGATGAGGCCGCGTACCTCGCCCAGGCCGGGGAGTAGCGATAGACTTCGGAATCCTCCGGGTCAGCTAGCTCAGTTGGTTAGAGCGCGCGGTTCACATCCGCGAGGTCGAGGGTTCAAGTCCCCCGCTGACCACCAAACCCTCTCGGTGTGCGGACACGCGTGCCGGGGCTGGAGGGTTCGCCACCCCGGTCCGCAACCCGAGGCCACCATGACCCTCACCCTGATCGAGAGCGGACTCGGCATCGCGGAGCACCGCTTCGAGGTCTCCGTCGATGGGGAGACGGTGCCCCGGTAGCGCTCAAATGCTCACGCCGCCGAGGGACCCTCGTCGCAGCACCGGCTGGCCGGAGTGGCGGCCCGCGCCGCCGGCTGAGCGCTCGCCACCCCGAGTGCGGGCCGCGCGGGCAGCTCCACGACCGGGGCACCGCCAGGGAGACGGGTGCCCCACTCCGGAGCGGGAGCCGGGAGGCGGGCGGGGGACGTCGAGCGTCGGGATTGGGCCGCGTCGCGCCTGAGCCTAGATCTCTCGGCATCGCGGACGAGGTCACGGTGACGTTCACGGGCGATCATCAGGCTGGCGTATGGGCTCATCATGTCCACGAGCTTACAACCCAATCCGGACAGGATCAGTCCTATATACTGACGGCTCAATGGATCTCTCCAAGGAGCGCCTCCTCACCCTGCTGGAGCTGCTCCAGGCCCGCCGGCGGCTGAGCGGCGACGAGATCGCCGAGCGGCTCGAGGTGACCCCGCGCACGGTGCGCCGCTACATCCTCGGCCTCCAGGAGATGGGCATCCCGGTCGAGGCGGAGCGTGGCCGGACGGGCGGCTACCGGATGCGCCCGGGGTTCAAGCTGCCACCCCTCATGTTCACCAACGAGGAGGCCCTGGTCCTGGTGCTGGGCCTGCTCGCGGTGGAGCGCGTGGGTCTGATGGGCTCGGGACTGGCGGTCGGGGGGGCGCTGGCCAAGCTCGACCGGGTCCTGCCCGACGCCCTGCGAGATCGGCTGGGTGCTGCCCAGGAGACCCTCCAGCTCGGTCTGCGGCACGGCGACGGCGATGACCACGGGCACGCGGACGGCGAGACGGTGCTCACCCTCAGCACCGCCGCCCGCGACGGCATCCGGGTCCGGATCCGCTACCGCTCCGCCCGCGGCGACGAGACGGAGCGGCTGGTGGACCCCTACGGGATCGCTTTCCACGGCGGCCGGTGGTACCTCGCCGCCTGGGACCACCTGCGCGAGGACCTGCGCACCTTCCGGCTGGACCGTCTGCTCGGCATCGAACAGACCAGGGAGAGCTTCGCGCGGCCGGAGGGATTCGACCTCTGGGAGCAGATCCACCACAGCATGGCGAGCGTCCCCTACCCGTGGAGGGCCGAGGTCCGGCTGGAGGTCTCCCTCGACCAGGCCCGCCGGCTGGTCAGCCCGAGCCTCGGCACCGTCGAGCCGCTCGATGACGCGGTGCTGCTCCGGATCGGGGCCGACGACCTGGAGTGGATCGTCCATCGGATCGCCTCGCTGGGCGTCACCTTCACCGTGCTCAGCCCTCCCGAGCTGAGGGACGCGGTGCTGAGGGAGGCGGGGCGGCTTGCCATGTGCGGCCGGGGCTGAGGGACGACCGCTTGCCGACCGGGGCCGGGGCGACGCACCGCCCAGCCGGGACACGGGCGGGAGCGCGGCGCCACCGCCGCCGGGATTCGCTCAGCCGCCGCGTGGCGCGAAGAGACGCAGGCCCACCAGGCAGGCAACCGCCGCCAGGATGAGCCCGCCGGCCAGGTCGGCCAGGTAGTGCTGGTGGATGAGCACCGTCGAGGCGACGATGAGCAGCGTCCACGCCCCCGCCGCCAGCCCGACACGGCGATCGACCCGCCACCAGTGCACCGCCACGATGGTGGAGAGCGAGGTGTGCAGGCTGGGGAAGTCGTTGTAGGGCTGGTCGCCGGCGTACACGGTGCGGATCAGCGCCGTCAGCGGGTCGGTGCCGGTGAGCTCCGGCCGGGCGACGTACGACTGGAGAAAGAAGTAGAAGGCGTAGCTGACCAGCCAGGCGATGATCATCGCCGCCGCGGCGGAGCGGAAGAGCCGGACCCGCAGCAGCAGGAGCAGCGCCATGGTGGCGGCGATGTACGGGGTCAGGGAGACGTAGGGGATGGCAAAGACGGGGACCACCGGGATCGCCTGGTCCAGAGGGGTGCGGAGGAAGATCCGGTTCGGCCCGTGGTTGAGGGGTGCGTAGAGGAGGCTCATCCCGTACCAGGCAGCGAGAAGGAGGAGGGTGGCGAGAGCGACGCTCCATCTCTCCCCGAAGACCCCCCGCCGCAACTGGCCACGCAACCACGGCACCATGGCGCCCGCCATCATGCGGCAGGCCTCGCCCCGATGGGCGGCGGCGGCCCGGCTCAGCCGGGGGCGGGCGCGGGCGGCGGCGCCGGGGACGGTGGCGCAGGCGGCGAGGGCGTGGCCACGAGCGGGAGCGGCGAAGCCGAACCGGGCCCGGCGGGTGACCTCCGGTCGGCTCGGGCGAGCAGCAGCCGGCGCTCGCTCTCGTTGCGGGTCATCGAGGCGGCCCGCTCCAGTTCCACCCGTGCCTCGTCCCACCGGCCCAGGCGCTGCAGCAGGTCACCACGGACGCTGGGCATGAGGTGGTAGGCCGCCAGGGCGGGTTCGGACGCCAGCGCTTCGACGATCGCGAGGCCCGCCTCGGGGCCGATGGCCATGCCCACCGCGACCGCGCGGTTGAGCTGGACCACCGGGGAAGGGGCGAGTTGGGCCAGCGCCTCGTAGAGGGCGGCGATCCGCTCCCAGTCGGTCGCCTCGGGAGTGACGGCACGCGCATGGCAGGCGGCGACGGCCGCCTGCAGCCCATACGGGCCGAGACCCCGCCCGAGCCGCTCGGACCTCTGCAGGGCGGCCAGCCCGCGCTGAACCAGGACCCGATCCCACCTCCTCCGGTCCTGGGCGAGCAGGAGGATCGGCTCTCCGGAACGCCCCACGCGCGCCCGCAGCCGTGACGCCTGGAGCTCCATGAGCGCGACCAGCCCGTGCACCTCGGGCTCGTCGGGGACCAGCTCGGCCAGGACGCGGCCGAGCCGGAGGGCGTCCTCGCAGAGCGCGGGCCGGGCCCACCGGTCGCCCGAGGTGGCCGCATAGCCCTCGTTGAAGATGAGGTAGAGGACCTCGAGCACCGACGCCAGCCGCTCATCCCAGCGATCGCGCGCGGGCAGCTCGAAGGGAACCCGCGCCGCCGCCAGGGTTCGCTTGGCGCGGACGATCCTCTGGGCCACGGTCGCCTGGCCGACCAGGAAGGCGCGCGCGATCTCGTCGGTGCTCAGCCCACCGAGGAGCCGGAGGGTCAGGGCCACCCGCGCCTCGGGGGCGAGCACCGGATGGCAGGCGATGAAGAGGAGGCGCAGCAGGTCGTCCTGGATCTCGTCCTCATCGCCCTCCCCGACCTCGACCTCGGCGGGCGCGGTGGACGCCGCGGCGCCGAGCTCCTCCCGTTTGCGGCGGAGCACGGCCTCCCGGCGCGCCCGGTCGACGGCGCGGCGCCTGCCCACGGCGATCAGCCAGGCGCCCGGTCGATCCGGGACCCCAGAGACCGGCCACTGGCGCAGGGCCGCCTCCACCGCGTCCTGGGCCAGGTCCTCGGCCAGCCCGACGTCCCCCGCGGTGCGGGCAACCCCGGCGATGACCCGGGAGGACTCGATCCGCCAGACCGCGTCGATGGCGCGGCGCGTCGCTGCGGCGCGGGCGGCTTCGTCACTCTCCGGGCCACCGGCCGGACCGGTTCCGGTCACGCTTCGGCGCGGCTCGCCGTCTCGAAGGCCGCCTGGACGTCAGCCGGGAAGTCGGAGATCTCGGCGACCTGGCGCACCTCGATGGCGGCGCCCTCCGCCCCGGAGACGGGGCAGCGCTTGGCCCACTCGATGGCCTCGTCCTTGGACCGGACGTCGATCATCCAGTAGCCTCCGATCACCTCCTTGGCCTCGGCGAAGGGGCCGTCGGTGACGGTGGCACGGCCCCCGGAGAAGGTGACCAGGGCGCCTCGGGCGGGAGAGTGGAGACCGTCCAGGGAGAGCAGCACCCCCGCCCTGCGCAGATCCTCGTTGTACCGCTCCATGACCGCGACGGCCTCCGCGGGCGGGGCCCAGCCCTCGTCGGTCTGGTCGATGTTCGGCCGCATGAGAAGCATGAAACGCATCGTGGCTCTCCTGATCCGGTGGTGCGGGGCTCGTGGTTGGGCCCTCTACATCCTGACGTCGAACGGCCCGCGTCGAAATCGACAAGCGTCCCCGGCCGGACCGATCCTGGCCACGCCAGGTCGCGAGACCGGACCGGCGGTCAGCCGCAGGTCGCCGGGACCGGCTCAGCGAGGCCGGTGCGCCTCCCGGTCGGGCTCGGCGGCGGCCGGCCCCGGGCTCTTCTGGGCCCGGGAGAGAAACCAGACCTGGAGGCCCACATAGGCAACCGCGAGCACCAGCAGGACGATGGCGAGAACGGTCAGCACCGCCTGACCGGTCCCTTTGACGATGCCGCCAAGCAGCAGCATCGCCATCGCGACTAGCCAGGCGACCACCGCGACCGCGAACCTCAGCGGCGACGGAGACGGAGGAGCGTACATCGCTGCCGAAGCATAGCGCCGGCCGGCACCCCCCGCTCGGGGTCAGACCGTGTCGGAGACCGGCTGCACCCAGGTCACGGGGAAGACCGCGACGGCGGGGGCGGCGGGGGTGCGGAGCAGCCTCACCAGGACGATCGAGTTGAGCCCGAGGGCGACCGGCGTGACCGCCACCGAGGGGAGCCCCCACCAGCCGAGCAGCGCGGTCTCGAGGGTCATCCGCCGCCAGGCGACCAGCCCGCACTCCCGGCAGAGCGGCCCGCGCAGGACCATGTGGCTTGGCTTCAGCCCGCGTCCGCGGTGCTGGTGGATGGTGGCCATCGCGGCCGGTCCGCGATGACAGAGACGGCAGTGGGTGGCGTCGAAGTGTGGGCTCATTGGCGCGGTGAAGTCTGAGGCCGGCAACTTTGACGGGATAGCGGCATCAGCCGCTTGTGGCTCAAATGCACTGCTTCCGTTACCGGTGGCCGCCGCGCCCATCCCTCCCCGGCCTCCGGGTACGCTTCGGGGATGGACCAGTCGCAGCACGACGAGCGAGGCGACGAGGCCGCCGCTGCGCCCCCGAGATCAGAGCTCCCGATGACCGCCGCGACCCAGACACCCGAGCTCCAGGCGACCGCCGCACCCTCGAGCTCCGAGCTCCCGACGACCAGCGCGACCGGGGAGGCCTCCGGAGCTGTCGCGCCGGCCGGTGAGGGCTCCCGCACCCACGACCCGCGCACCCCCCCGGCGCTGGTCGAGCTGATGTCCCGGGACTGGGCTCCGACCAGCACCTTCCCGGAGCGCCCCCATCCGGCGGCCACCCGCTACCGGGAGCGGCGCGCGGCCCTCGCCGCCCTCTTCCCCGGCGTGCACCTGCTGATCCCGAGCGGCGTCCCGAAGGTGAGGTCCAACGACGACGACTACCGCTTCCGGCCCGGCAGTGACCACTACTGGCTGACCGGCCACACCGAGCCCGGTGGCGTCCTCCTGCTCCGCGCCGCCGGTGAGGGCCACGACCCGACCCTGTACCTCGAGCCGCGCTCCGACCGCTCCACGCCCGCCTTCTTCACCAACGCGAGCACCGGGGAGCTGTGGGTCGGCCCTCGGCGCGGCGTGGGGGAGACGGCCTACCTGCTCGGCGTCGACTGCGCCCCGCTCGACGGTCTGGGCGAGGCGGTGCGTGGGCTCGACGGCCCGGTGCTGATGCTGCGCGGGCTCGACCCGGCGGTGGACGCGCTGGTCGCCGGTCCTGAGGACCCCGGGGAGGAGACGAGGCTGGCCCGGGAGCTGAGCGAGCTGCGCCTGGTCAAGGACGACCACGAGATCCGGATGCTGGAGCGGGCGGTGGCGGCGACGGTCCGCGGCTTCGAGGACGTGGTGCGCGCCCTCCCCGAGGCCATGGAGCAGGGGGAGCGGGTGGTGGAGGGCGTCTTCAACCTCCGCGCCCGGGTCGAGGGCAACGACGTCGGCTACGAGACGATCGCCGCCAGCGGGGCCCACGCGACGTTCCTGCATTGGAGCAGAAACGACGGGGCGGTGAGGAGCGGGGACCTCCTCCTGCTCGACGCCGGGGTCGAGAGCGACGAGCTGTACACCGCCGACGTCACCCGGACGCTGCCGGTGTCGGGACGCTTCACCGCCGATCAGCGCCGCCTCTACGAGCTGGTCCTCCGGGCCCAGCGGGCGGGGATCGCCGCGGTAAGACCCGGAGCGGGCTTCCTCGATCCCCACCGGGCCGCGATGCGCGTGCTCGCGGAGGGGTTGGAGAAGATGGGCATCCTGACCACCGGCGCCGAGGCGGCGCTCGCCGAGGACCGGCAGCTCCACCGCCGCTACACCCTGCACGGCACCTCCCACATGCTCGGCCTCGACGTCCACGACTGCGCCCACGCCCGCGAGCAGGAGTACCGGGGGGGCACGCTCCGTCCCGGCCACGTGCTCACCGTCGAGCCCGGCCTCTACTTCCAGCCCGACGACCTCACCGTCCCGAAGCCGCTGCGGGGGATCGGGATTCGGATCGAGGACGACGTCCTGGTGACCGAGGACGGCTGCCGGGTGCTGAGCGGGGCGCTGCCCAGCGATCCCGACGCCATCGAGCGGTGGATGGCGGGGCTGCGCGACCAGGACACCCAGCTCCGCCACCCCCTCGGCTGAGATGGTCGACCCCTCCGCGGCGCCTTGACCGCGCCCTCGGGGCCCGCTGCTACACTCTCTCTTCCGCAGCTTTCCTGCGTCCGGCGTCACCGCCTTGGCCACCTCGGCGGCGAACCGAACCACCGCCGGGCGCCGTTCAGCCCACAGGAAAGGAGGTGCGCGCGTGGTGCGCGACTACGAGCTCATGTACATCGTCCGGCCCGACCTCGACGACGAAGCGCTCCGGACCGCCACCGAGTCGGTTGACACCCTGATCCGCGGTCTGGGGGGGACGGTCGGCAAGACGACCATGTGGGGCAAGCGACGGCTCGCCTACGAGGTCGACCGGCTCCGCGACGGCCACTACGTGATCACCCTGATCCAGCTCGACGGCACTCGCGTCGCCGACCTGGAGCGGGCGCTGCAGATCCACGACACCGTCTTCCGCCATCTCCTGGTCCGCCGCGACGAGACACTGCCGCTCATCGAGGACGGCGAGGGTGGGGAGGCCGCAGCCGAGGCCGGGCCGTCAGCCGTGGCCGAGAGTGGCCCGGCCGGGGACGAGGAGGCGCCCGACGAGGACGAGGACATACCCGAGGCTGAGATCGCCGAGGAGGAGGAGTAGCCATGGCCGGTTCCCTCAACAGGGTCATGCTGATCGGAAGGCTCACCCGCGACCCGGAGCTGCGCTACACGCCGAGCGGCACCGCGGTCTGCAACCTCGCCCTCGCCACCAACCGCTACGGGACCGACCCGAGCGGCGAGCGGCGGGAGTTCACCGACTACCACGACGTCGTGGTCTGGAACCAGGGCAACCGCAAGCTCGCCGAGCTCTGCAGCCAGTACCTCCAGAAGGGCCGCCTGGTCTACGTGGAGGGACGGATGCAGACCCGATCCTGGGACGACGCCCAGTCCGGCCAGAAGCGCTACCGCACCGAGGTCAACGCCAACGACGTCCAGTTCCTCGACAGCCGCCAGGATGGGGGTGCCCCGGCTGAGGGCGCGCCGACTCACGCGGCAACCGCCGCCGCCCCCGAGGCGGGCGGCGACATCGACCCCGACGACATCCCCTTCTGAGGTTCGAGCGATCCATGCCTGATTTCGACCGCCGCCGCCGCAAGGTGTGCAGCTTCTGCCTGGAGCACCAGGACGTCATCGATTACAAGGAGGTGGCCCGGCTGCGCCGCTACCTCTCCGATCGGGGCAAGATCCTGCCGCGCCGGATGACCGGGGTCTGCTCCCGCCACCAGCGGCGGCTGACCGTCGCCCTCAAGCGCGCCCGCCACATCGCCCTGCTGCCCTACAGCGCCGACCTGCGCTGACCGGCGCAGCGCCGACCCGCGCTAGCCGGCACAGCGCCGACCTGCGTCAGCCCGGCACAGCACCGCCGGGCGCGGGCCAGCTTAGCGCGCCACGCCGCGGGTCGGCGCACGGGGACTCCGGCGGCGGGGGACGGCGGAGCGGAGAGGGGACGCTCCGTCGTCACGTGCGGCGGAGCTGCCCTATACTCCGGCCAAGGTTTCGCACCGATGCGCCGGGCACGTCTTCTCTACGTCCTTGCCAGCGCCCCGGCCGCCGTCCTGCTGACGGTCGCTCCAGCGCTGTCGTCGCCTGCCGTCGGCGCGGCGACGATCCCCCCGCCCTACGTCGTCTGCATCGACCCCGGGCACGGCGGGAGCGACCCGGGCGCGATCGGCCTGGACGGCCTGATCGAGAAGAACCTCACCCTCGACATCTCCGACCGGCTGGCCGCCCTGCTGCGCGCCGACGGGGTGACGGTGGTGCTGACCAGGACCACCGACGCCACCGTCAGCATCGCCGACCGCGCGGAGATCGCCAACGCCTCCCACGCCGACGTCTTCCTGCCCATCTACTTCAACGCCTGGACCACCCCCACCCCCAACGGCTCGGTGGTCCTCTACCCCTACGCGCGCGACATCCCCTTCGCCAACGCGATCAGCCAGGCGGTCACCAAATACATCAAGCCGTACGGCGACGACGACGGGGGGATCGTGCTCCGCCCCGACTGGTGGCTCACGCCCACCATGCCGGTGGCGACCGTCGAGAGCCTCTTCATCACCAACCCCCACGACGCCGCGCTGCTCACCCAGAGCAGCTTCCGGCAGGGGCTGGCCCAGGCGCTGAAGAACGGGATCGAGGCTTACCTCCCCGGGATCCTGCAGCGGCTCAGCTCGGTGCGGGCCGCGACGCCGGCCAAGCTGCTCCCCGCCAGCGGCCCGCTGGCGGTCCTACCCTCGAGTCGCGCGTCCACCGAGATGGGCGGTCAGGCTCGCATCGCGGCACCCGCGGCACCCGGGGCGACCGGCGGCGGCCCACCCGCGGCGCTTCAGGTCCTCGGCTGGCTGCTGCTGATCGCGGTGATGCTGCTGGCCATCCGCCATCGCCGGAGGCTCCTCGACCTGGCCGGCAGCGGCCTGACCCGCGCCGGCGCGTCCTTCCGGGGTTCCGGGATCCACCATTGGGTGCTTCGCCGCCGGCGCCGCCTGACCAGGCGGCGGGCCACCGGCGCCCACCCCGGGGACGGCGGCCCGCCACCCCCGGCGTACGAGCTCTTCCCGGAGGGCCTGGTGCCCTGGGGACGGCCGGAGCACACCCCCGGCAGGGCGCCGTTCGACGCTCCGCCGCCGCCCGGCATCGAGGTGCGCGGCCGTCCCGTCCGCCCGGCGCGGACCGCCCCTCAACCTGCCCGCGGCGCGCCCCTGGACGATCTGCCGCTCTGACCGGGCTCGATCCCGAGCCCGGCTCCATGGCTTCGGCCACCCTCCAGTTACCCGGCTGCGTCGGTGGCATACGGCTCTTCAGGGGACCAAACCCCGGTTGTTACACTTCCGCGCAACGCCCGCCCTTCCGTGCGAGGAGTGTCATGGCCCTCGAGCAGCAGCTTCGCGTACCCGGTCCGACCCCACTCCCCGAGCGCGTGGTGCGCTCCCAGTCGCGGCCGATGATTAACCATCGGGGTCCCGAGTTCGCGGCACTGATGTCCGACGTCTGTTCCGGCATCCAGGAGGTGCTGCGCACGCGCAACGACGTGCTCCTCTACCCGTCGAGCGGGACGGGGGGGCTCGAGGCCGCGGTCGCCAACCTGCTGAGCCCGGGCGAGAAGGCGCTGTTCTGCTCGGTCGGCTCGTTCGGTGACCGCTGGACCGACATCGCGGTCGCCTATGGCGTCGACGCGGTCCGGCTCAAGATGCCCGAGGGAGAGGCCATCGACCCCGAGGACGTGGAGCGGCTCCTAGCCGAGAACCCGACCATCGAGAAGGTCTTCGTCACCCACAACGAGACCTCGACCGGGGTGACCAACGACATGCCGGCGATCGCGGCCGTGGTCAAGGGCCGCGGCAAGCTGATCGCGGTGGACTCGGTGAGCGGCGCGAGCTGCCTGCCGCTGGAGACGGACGCCCTCGGCCTGGACGTGGTCGTCTGCGGCTCGCAGAAGGGATGGATGGCGCCTCCTGGGCTGGCCATGATCGCGGTCTCGAAGGACGCTTACGCGGCCGCCGAGAAGGCCAAGCTGCCCCGCTGGTACTTCGATTTCGCGCGCGAGAAGAAGTTCCAGGAGCGCAACCAGACCTACACGACCCCGCCGGTCAGCGTGATGTACGCGATGCAGGAGGGCCTGCGCATCATCCTCGAGGAGGGCGTCGAGAA
>DNAU01000271.1 GCA_003491925.1 Chloroflexota bacterium | reverse complement strand
CAGGGGGCCCGGCGGCGGCGCCGCCAGGCGCGGCACCTACTGGTGCGCTCCTCCTCCCGCCACCCCTTCCTCGGCTCCGGCGGCCTGGGCGGCGAACTAGAAAGCGACCTCCGGGCCAGTGCACTAGAGTCCGGCCCGTGCGCGAGGTGCAGGGCGGCTCGGCGGGCCGGGGCAACCTCCAGCTCTTCTGGCGAGTCTGGGGACCCGATGACAGCCGGGCCACGGGCCGAGTCCTGATCTCCCACGGCTACGCCGAGCATGGAGGGCGGTATCACCACGTGGCGGAGCGGCTCACCGCGGCCGGGCTCAGCGTGGTCGTGCCCGACCACCGCGGCCACGGGCGCTCCGGCGGCAGAGCGGTGAGCGTGGCCCGGTTCGACGACTACGTGGAGGACCTCCACCGGGTCGCGCTCGACGTCGCGGCTCGGGAGGGGGCGGCTCCCACGGTCCTCCTGGGCCACAGCATGGGCGGCCTGATCGCCGCCGTCTACGCCCTCCGCCACCAGCCGGAGCTCATCGGGCTGGTGCTGTCCGCCCCCGCCGTGGTGAGCACCGGCATCTCCGCCCCGGCCGTTGCCCTGGGTCGCCTGCTGGCCCGGGCGGCGCCCGAGCTGGGGGTCATGAAGCTCCCCCTTCGGAAGATCTCGCGGGATCCGGCGGTGGTGGCCGCGTATCTCGCCGACCCCCTTGTCCACCCCCGACGGGTCAGGGCTAGGCTGGGTGCGGAGATGTTGGCCGCGATGGATGAGGTCGCCGCCGGACTGCCCCGCCTCACCCTGCCGGTCCTCGTGATGCAGGGGACCCTCGACGCCCTGGTCGACCCCTCGGCGGCCGGCTACGTCCACGCGCGGGTGGGCAGCCCGGACCGGACGATGCGTGTCTACCCCGGGCTCTACCATGAGATCTTCAACGAGCCCGAGCGCGACCGGGTGCTCGACGATCTGGTCGCATGGGTGCGGGAGCGGATGGCTCCGCCTCGATGACCAAGCCGGCGAAGACGGCGTCCCTGACGCTGCACCTGCTCCGTCACGGCAAGTCGAGCTGGGACGACCCTGGGCTGCCCGACGCCGATCGGCCGCTGACCGCCCGAGGGGAGCGCGCGGCCGGGAAGCTGGCCCGTCAGCTGGCGCACGAGGGGGTTGCGCCCGGCCTCGTCCTCTGCTCCGCCGCCCGGCGAGCTCGCCAGACCCTCGAGCTGATCCTGCCTGCGCTTGGGGCCCCCGAGATCCTGGTGGAGGACGGGCTGTATGCGGCCGGCGCGCCGGCGCTGCTGTCGCGGCTCCGGCAGCTCCCCGCCGGCATCCGGGAGGCGATGCTGATCGGCCACAACCCCGGGATCCACGAGCTGGCCCTGCTCCTCGCCGGGAACCGCGCGCCGGCGTCGCTCCGGGAGCGGTTCCCAACCGGGGCGCTGATCTCGCTCAGACTCGAGGCGGCCACCTGGGGGGACGTCCACCGCGGCGGGGTGGTCACCCGCCTGCTGCTGCCTCGCGAGCTGTGAACCCGCCGCCGGCCGGCCTGGCGACCCCGATCGGATTCGAACCGACGATCTCCACCTTGACAGGGTGGCGTGTTAGGCCAGGCTACACCACGGGGCCGCAGGCTTCCGGAGTCTAACCCGCCGCCGCCTCCACCCGGTCGTCCGGTTGCCGGCAGGGGGGTCAAGGCCGGTGGCTATGCTGCAATCGTGCTCCGCCTCTTCGACACTGCCACCCGGTCGCTCCGGCCTCTCGAGGCGGATGACGGCGCCCCGGTCCGCCTCTACGTCTGCGGGATCACCCCCTACGACGGCGGCCACCTCGGCCACGCTTTCACGTACCACACCTTCGACCTGCTGACCCGCCGGCTTCGGAGCCTCGGTCACCCGGTCCGGAGCGTCCGCAACGTGACCGACGTCGACGACGACATGATGCGGGTGTCGGCGGCGCGGGGCATCCCCTGGCAGGAGCTCGCCGAGCAGGTGGTCGGCGACTTCGACCGGGACATGGCGGCAATCGACATCCTGCCGGTCGACGCGGAGCCTCGCGCCAGCCGGCACGTTCCGGCCATGATTGACTGGATCTCGCGGCTGGTGGCGGCGGGCTTCGCCTACGAGGCTGGCGGCTGGGTCTACTTCGAGGTGGCCCGGCTGCCCGCCTACGGAGACCTCTCCGGACTGAGCCCCGAGGCCATGGTGCAGCTCTCACGGGAGCGTGGCGCCGATCCAGCCGACCCGCGCAAGCGGGCCCCGCTCGACTTCGTCCTCTGGCAGCCGTCTCTGACCGGTGAGCCGAGCTGGGCGTCCCCCTGGGGGGACGGGCGCCCCGGCTGGCACATCGAGTGCTCGGTGCTCTCGACCCAGGAGCTCGGCACCCCGATCGACGTCCACGGGGGCGGCACGGACCTCGTCTTCCCACACCACGAGTCCGAGATCGCCCAGGCGGCCGGTGCCGGCATCTCCCCCTACGTGCGGTTGTGGGTGCACGTGGCGATGGTCGGCTACCAGGGCGAGAAGATGAGCAAGTCGATCGGCAACCTGGTTTTCGTGCGGCAGCTCCTGGAGCGAGTGCCGGCGGCGACCGTGCGGCTGCTTCTCGCCGGCCACCACCACCGCGCCGCGTGGGAGTACACCGACCGGGATCTGGAGGCGGCGGACGCCAGGCGGCTGCGCTACGCCAGCGCCGCTCGGGCAGGGGCCACCCTCAACCGCGGCGAGGCCGAGGGGTGGCGAGCGAGCTTCATCGAGCGCATCGATGACGACCTGGATGCCCCGGGGGCGCTCGGGGTGATCGACCGCCTCTCCCTCCGGCTCACCAGCGGCGGGCCATCCGGCGGTCAGGTGGAGGGGTCGGTCCTGCTCTCCCAGCTCCTGGACCTGCTCGGGGCGGCGTCCTCGGTCATCTGAAGGAGGTCCTCGGGAGGGTGCCGGCGGCCCGCCAGGTGGCCGGCTGGATCAGCGCTGGCGCGGGTCCTGGTCGAGGGCCCGATTGGTCCGGACCGCGGCCACGATGTGCTTCTGGAGGAAGGCGTAGAAGAGCGCCCGCTGGCTCCGGTCGGTCTCGTCGGAGACCTCGATCCCCCTCCGGTGGCGCTCGACCCATGGGGGCACGCCCTCGGCGACCACTGCGGAACCCACCCTCACCCGGATGGTGGTGTCCTCGCTCTCGTGGACGAAGACGGCCACGACCAGCCGGAGGCCGGTGTGGTCGACCAGCTTCCAGCCGCGCTCGTAGCGCCTGCCGCCGGCCCGGTCGGCGTGGGTGGACACCACCGGCTCCCGCACGAAGGTCTCCCCCTGGGTCGCGACCTGCACCAGGGTCGCCGCCACGAAGGCGTCGAGGTCGCGGGCCACCCAGTTGACGAGCGACGGGGCCCGGTTGTCGACATCCGGCATTCCCGCGGGATGGTCGAAATAGCCGATGGCCGCGATCGTACCGGCGTGCCGCCGGCAGTAGACGATCCCTCCCACGGTGGCCCAGTGATTGGGGCACCAGGCGGTGTCGCAGCGCCGGCCACGCCGATCGATGTAATGGCAGAGCACGCCGTTGTGATTGGCGCAGCCCCGGGCACGACAGGGCAGGTCCCCCTCGGTGACCGGGAAACGGGCGACCGTGCCCGCGGTCGAGGCCGCGGAGGAGAAGGGCGAGTCCACCGGTGGCGGTGGACGATAGCCCGGAGAGGGCGGCGGGACGGTGCCGCCCGGGCTCGGCGGAGCGCCCGGCGGAGACGGAGACGAAGGTGGCGCCGCTGCCGGGGGTGGCGCCCCGTCCGGCTGGTTGGTTCGGCGGGCACCGCGACGAAAGAGCGGCATCACCGCTTCCCGCGCCGCGATCGCATGGTTTCACATGCTACGCCCGGCTCTGCCACCTTGCTCAGAGCGGCGCTGAGATGACGCACGTCCTCCATCAGGGAGGCGAACTGGGCGAGGGTCAGTGACTGCGGACCATCCGACAGGGCCTCGTCCGGGTTGGGGTGCACCTCCACCAGGAGTCCGTCCGCTCCGGCGGCCACGGCCGCCAGGGCCATGGGGGGGACCAGGTCCCGGTGGCCGGTGGCGTGCGAGGGGTCGACAACGATGGGGAGATGGGAGAGGGACCGGATCAGCGGGACCGCGCTGAGGTCGAGGGTGTTCCGGGTCGCGGTCTCGAAGGTGCGGATGCCACGCTCGCAGAGCACCACATTGGGGTTCCCGTGGCTGACCACGTGCTCGGCGCTGAGCAGCCACTCCTCGATGGTGTTGGAGAGCCCGCGTTTCAGCAGGACTGGCTTGCCGGAGCCGCCCACCGCCTCCAGCAGGGCGAAGTTCTGGGCGTTGCGCGTCCCCACCTGGAGCATGTCGGCGACGGCCGCCACCTCTTCGACGTCGCCAGGGCTGAGCACCTCGGTGACCACCGGAAGCCCGGTCTCGGCCCTCGCCTCGGCGAGGTACTCGAGTCCCTCGGCCCCGAGGCCGCTGAAGGAGTAGGGCGACGTCCGCGGCTTGTAGGCGCCGCCGCGGAGCAGGTTCGCGCCCGCCGCCCGGACCGCGCGCGCCGTCTCCATGAGCTGAGACCGGGACTCGACCGCGCAGGGCCCGCCGGCCACCGCGAACGGCGCGCCCTCTCCGATCCGGACCCCGCCGACATCGACGACGGTTGGGGTGGGATGCCACTCTCTGCCGACCTGCTTGTACGGCTTGCTGACCGGCACCGCGGCGACGACCCCGGGGAGCGCGACCACGGCGTCTCGGATCTGACCCGGGTTGCTCCCCAAGACCCCGATCGCGAGCCGATCCGTGCCAGGCAGCTCGATGGGGCGGTACCCTCGCTCCCGAACGTGGCGGATGACGTTCTCCACCTCGTCCCGCGTGGCCTGGTGGCTCATGAGAATGAGCATGCGGGGATTCTCGCCCATGAAGCTCACAATTCGGGGCATGCTCCAGCTGGCCGGACGCCGGAGGGCCGATCTCGTCCGGCTCGGGCCTGAGCTCCGCGCGCCGCTGACCGCCCTCCTCGACCACGACCCAGTGGCGAACGTCTTCCTCCGCAGCGAGATGCGGCTCGGAGCGCGCCTGGAGGCCTGGTGGGGACTGGGGGATGGGGAGGGGCTGCGGGCCGCGCTGATGGGAGGGCCGGTCGTGGTGCCCTGGATCCCCGACCTCGACGACGCCTCGGCGATCGGCGCCGCGCTGGCCCACCAGCTCCCCCCGCGCCTGATCATCGGCCCGGCACCTGCGGTCCGCGCCCTGGCCGGTCTCCTCGGCCCCCACCGCCGGCCCGTCGAGGTGCGCGACCCGCAGCCAGTCATGGTCCTCGACGGTCCGCCCTCCAGCCTGCCCGGCGTGCCCATCCGGCGCGGCCGGCGGGACGACCTCGACGCCCTCACCGTGGCCGCTGCCGCCATGCACCGGGAGGAGATGGGCGTCGACCCGATGGCGGTCGACGCCGTCGGGTGGCGGCTGCGCATGGCCGCCCTGATCGACCGCGGCTGGTCCTTTCTCCTCATGGAGGGAGATCAGATCGCGTTCAAGCTCGAGCTGTCCGCCTGGACTCCCGAGGCCGTCCAGATCCAGGGGGTGTGGACTGATCCGCGGTTTCGCCGTCGCGGGATCGCCACCGCGGCCATGGCGGCGGTCTGCGCCGAGCTGCTCACGCAGGTGCCGGTCTGCTCGCTGTATGTGAACGCTTACAACGAGCCCGCGCTACGCTTGTACCGGCGCCTCGGGTTTCGCCAGGTGGGGGACTTCGCGACCTTCATCTACTGACCGCGACGGAGTGAGGGGCGAGAGCCG
>DNAU01000243.1:197-2964 GCA_003491925.1 Chloroflexota bacterium | reverse complement strand
TCGCGCAGGTAGGCGCAGGTGGCAATGATCAGCCAGAGGTGGTCGTCGGAGAACCACTGCGGCCACTCGGGGTGCTCGGCGGCAAGCCCCGGCCCCCCCTCGCCGGTGAGGGGCAGGAACTCATGCCAGGTGTGACCGTCGGTGAACTGCAGGTGCCAGAGCTGCTCCAGCCGGGCCTCGGCCAGGTCAGGCTCGACGTGGGCCGTGGCCAGGGTGTCCTGGGCGCTGTCGCGCGTCCCCATGCCCCGTCCGAGCCCGGTCTCGTAGCCGGAGACGAAGCGCGACCAGTACAGGGTGGTCCGGCACTGGACCGGGTTCCAGAGGTTGAGCATGGCGTCTGTCCCAGGGTCGGGCGTGTGGACCGTGAAGCTCTCCAGATAGCGCGCCCAGTCGGCCCGCAGCGCGGTGAGGGCGCGGTCGACCTCGGCCGGCTCCGACCAGCGCGCCACCGCCGCCGGGATGGTCTCCGGCGAGTCGGTGATCCCCAGCATCTGGACGATGCGCGCGCTCCCCCCCGGCTCCAGCACCACCTCGTGGCAGAGCGACCCGATCGCGTTGCCCCGGGGCGCGGCGCTGCCCGTGGCCGCCCCGGCGCTGACCGCGACGGGGTCCTCGAGCCCGCGATAGGGGCCAACGAACGCCTCCCGGTCGCAGTCCCAGCCGAGCGGCGGCCGGTCCGACGCGAAGAACGTGGTGGCGGGCCGGAATCGGGTGGCCGCCACGATCGCGCCCACCTCGGGATCGAAGCGGGCGCTCACCACGTGGCCGGTCCAGTCCAGGTTGTGGAGGTCGCCCATCGCGTCGGTGAAGCTCAGCTCGATGTAGCTGAAGGTCCTGAGGGTCACCGGCCGCTCGCCGGTGTTGGTCAGGCGCAGCTCCCACAGCTCCACCGGGCAGGGCTCGTCGGGGCGGCTCGGGGGCACGAAGTAGAGGGTCTCCGCCCGCACCCCCGCGCGTTCGGTGGTGATCCGGGTGTACCCGGCGCCATGGCGGCACTCGTAGCGGTCGAGGGCGCCCCGCACCGGCTGCCAGGTCGCGCCCCACCGCTCCCCGGTGTCCTGGCGCCGGAGGTAGATGTAGCGGCCCGGCTGGTCGGCCGGGATCGCGTTGTAGCGGTAGCGGCTGACCCGGCGGTTGCGCGGGTCGCGGTCGAAGGAGAAGCCCCCTCCGGTGTTGGAGATGATCCCCCCGTAGCGCCCCTCGCCCAGGTAGTTGATCCAGGGGGTCGGGGTGTCGGGCCGCGTGATGACGAACTCGGCCGCCTCGGGGTCGAAGTAGCCGTACTCGCTCTCCGCCAACCGCCCGCTCACCGGTCCACCACCTCGACGCACCTGCTCCGCTTGGTCCCCGCGGCGGCGACCATAGCACACGGCCGGCGCCCGCTCAGGGGAGCGAGGCCCAACTCCGACCCGAGAATCCCGCCATCCCGTCCGGCGCGGGACAATGCCGCGGTTGCCTCCCGCCCGAGCCGGAGATGCCTGACCGTGCCGACCCCGCCCCGACCCCGCAGCTTCCCCGACGGCTTCCTCTTCGGGACCAAGACGTCCGCCTACCAGGTCGAGGGCTCGGTCGACGTCGATGGCCGCGGGGCGTCGATCTGGGACACGTTCAGCCACACCCCCGGCGCCACCCGCAACGGCGACACCGGCGATGTCACCTCCGACCACTATCGCCACCTCGACCAGGACCTCGACCTGGTCGCCGACCTGGGCACCCCCGCCTTCTGCTTCTCGGTGGCCTGGCCGCGGGTCCAACCCGGCGGGAGCGGGCCGACCAACCAGGCGGGTCTCGACTTCTACCGCCGCCTGGTCGACGGCCTGCGCCGGCGCGGCGTGACGCCGGTCCTGACCCTCTACCACTGGGACCTCCCCCAGCCGCTCGGGGACGCCGGCGGGTGGGCGGTGCGCGACACCGCCGGCCGCTTCGCCGACTACGCGGCCCTGGTCGCCGGCGCCCTGGGGGCCGACGTGCCGATGTGGGTGACCGAGAACGAGCCGTGGTGCGCCTCCTGGATCGCCTACGCCAAGGGTGAGCACGCCCCCGGGCGCCGCGACGTCGGGCTGGCCGCCGCGGCCACCCACCACCTCCTGCTCGCCCACGGCCGGGCGGTCCAGGCGATCCGCGCCGCCATCCCCGCGGCCCGGGTCGGCATCGATCTCAACCTCCAGCCGATGCGCGCGGCGAGCGACCATGAGGACGACGTCGCCGCCGCCCGGCGCGCTGACGGCAACCTCAACCGCCTCTTCCTGGACCCGGTGCTACGCGGGGAGTACCCGGCCGACATGCTGGAGCACTACGCCGGCCGCCGGCCCGGCTTCGGGGTGGTCCAGGACGGCGACCTCGGGGTCATCGCCCAGCCTCTGGACTTCCTCGGGGTGAACTTCTACGCGCCCCGCACGGTCTGCGCCCCCACTCGGATGGCCGAGGCCCGGGCCGCGGGGTTCTGGGTGCCCGTGACCCTCGCGGAGGACCCCCTGAACGCCGACCTGCAGAACGTCGAGGTGCACCGCCCCGAGCTCCGGCGCACCGCGATGGACTGGGAGATCGAGCCGGCGGCGCTCACCGAGCTGCTGCTCCGGCTCCGCGACGAGTACGCGCCCCTGCCGCTCTACGTCCTCGAGAACGGCATGGCGGGGGACGAGTACGTCGCCCCCGACGGCGAGGTCCGGGACCCGGAGCGCATCGCCTACCTCCGCGGCCACCTCGGCGCCGTGCTCGACGCCATCGATGCCGGTGCCGACGTGCGCGGCTACTTCGTCTGGTCGCT
>DNAU01000243.1:0-124 GCA_003491925.1 Chloroflexota bacterium | reverse complement strand
CGCTGCTGGACAACTTCGAGTGGGCCAACGGCTTCTCCAAGCGCTTCGGCCTGACCTGGATCGACTACCCGAGCGGGACTCGCATCCCCAAGGCGAGCTTTGCCTGGTACCGCGAGACGGTCCG
>DNAU01000345.1:575-7160 GCA_003491925.1 Chloroflexota bacterium | reverse complement strand
AGCCCCCAGTCGGCGAAGGCGGCGGCCACCCGCGCGCGCACCGGGTCGGCGATGCGGTGCCGCTCCACCTCGCTCCAGGAGGTGCCTCCGGCGCCGGCGACGTCGACCGCGGTCACGCCGGCCTCGAAGAGCCGGGTGACCAGGTCGGGGGCTATCCCCCAGCCCACCTCCTTGACGATCACCGGAATCCCGAGCGTCGAGCAGAGCTCGTCGATGCGGGTGAGGAGACCGGCGAACCGGGTGTCGCCCTCCGGCTGCAGGGCCTCCTGGAGGGGGTTGAGGTGGAGCACCAGCGCGTCGGCCTCGAGCAGCTCGACGATCCGCCGGCAGGCGGCGGTCCCGACCCCGAGATTGAGCTGGACCGCTCCCAGGTTGGCGAGCAGGGGCACGTCGGGGCAGAGGTCGCGGACGGCGAAGGTCGGGAGCACCTCGGGGTGCTCCAGGAGCACCCGGCACGAGCCCAGCCCCATGGCCACCCGGTGGCGCTGCGCCGCCTCCGCCAGGGTGCGGTTGATCTGGCGCGCCCGGTTCGTGCCGCCGGTCATGCACGAGAAGAGGAGGGGGGCCTCGAGCCGGCGTCCCAGGAAGGACGTCCCCAGCGTCACCGACTCGAGATCGATCTCAGGGAGCGCGCGGTGCTGGAAGTGGTAGCGCTCGAAGCCGGTGGTGATCCCCTTGGCGGCCACGTCCTCCTCGAGGTTGATCCGGATGTGCTCGGCCTTCCGGTCGACGATGTCGGGCTGGTCGGCGGGGAGGGGCGAGACGCTGCCGAAGGTCACGGCTGGGGCTCCGCCGTCGCGCGTGCGAGCGTCACGGGGGCCGCCCTGTCAGCCGGTCCGGTGGGCGACGAAACGCGCGATCGCCGCGAAATCCTCGACCCACCGGGCGTCGAGCCCGGAGCTCGCCACCGCGGACATCGCCGCCTTGCAGGTCTGAGCGGCCGCCACGGCGGTGCCGTCGGGCTCGCCGAGCGAGGCCAGGATGTCGCGGATCAGCTCCTCCCCATCCTCCGCCGCCGGCTCGGCGTAGAGCTGGCAGAGCCGCCTCTGCTCGGCGTAGGAGGCCCGGGAGAAGGCGCTGACCACCGGGTAGGTGAGCTTACGCCGAGCCAGGTCGGAGGTCCGACCCTTGCCGGTCCGGTCCGGGTCTCCGAAGCTGCCGAGCCAGTCGTCCCGGATCTGGAAGGTCTCACCGAGCAGCCGGCCGGCGTTGCGCAGCTTGGTCACGGTGCGGGTGGAGGCGCCGGCCAGGATCGCGCCCATCTCCAGGCACGCACCCAGGAGCGCCCCGGTCTTGGCGGTGATGAGCCGGACATAGGTGGCCCGCGGGGTGTCGGGCCGGCCCTCGAGGGCGAGGTCGAGGCTCTGTCCCTCGATCACCTCGAGCACCGCCTGGCTGAGGGCGCGGGCGGCCCGCATCCGCCGGTCGGCGCGCGGGCCCGGGGCCAGCAGGGCGAGGTAGGCGGTCGCGAAGAGACCGTCGCCGGCGTTGATGCCCTGGGCCTCCCCCCAGACCGCCCAGACGGTCGGCCGGTGCCGCCGGGTCGTGTCGCCGTCCTGGATGTCGTCGTGGACCAGCGTGAAGTTGTGGACGAGCTCGACCGCCGCCGCCGCCGGGACCGCCCAGTCGGGCTCGCCGCCGCAGGCCTCGCACGCCCAGACGGCGAGCCCGGCCCGGAACAGCTTGCCCCCGCCACCCGCGGTCGGCTCCCCCTCCGGGGAGGCCCAGCCCAGGTGATAGGCACACATCTTTCCCAGTGGCGAGCTGCTGGGGGGCAGCGCCCAGCGCAGGGCGTCCTCGACCAGCGGCAGGTGACGGCTCAGCGAGAGGGGAAGTGCGGGCGGTGCGTCCTCCGGCGCGAAGGCGTCGCGGTCGTCCTCCGCGATGGCCCCGGCGGCGGAGAATGGGACATCGGCGATCACGGACATGCTTCTCCTCCACGTCCCCTGAAAGTTCTCTGATGGTAACTATCCGCACCCGCCGCCAGCAAGCCGCCGGGCCGGAGCCCTGAGGTCGAACGGGCGGAAGGAGGCTGGTGGCTCCTGGGCTCCCAGGCCACGGGGCGGCCGGCTGGGATTCGCTGACCCGGTGTGTACCATTAACCTCGTGACAACCATCGAGAGCGGGAGCCCGAGCCCTCAGGTTCGCCAGGTGCTGGGAGCCTACCTGGACGCGAGCCTCCTCACCGACGGGCTCCAGACCGAGCTCTGGCGCGAGGCGCGCCTGACCCTGCCTCAGCTGGCCGTCCTCCGCAGCCTCCGGGACGGCGGTCCTCAGACCGCCGGGCGGCTGGGGGAGACCGTCGGGCTGTCCCCCGCATCGGCCACCCGGCTCTTCGACCGGCTCGAGGAGCGCGGCCTGGTCCGCCGCCGCCGGGGACACGACGACCGCCGCTGCGTCGAGATCCACCTGACCTCGCGCGGGCGCCAGCTCGTGGGCGCGGTCAGGGCGCTCCGGAACAGCCCTCTGCGGCGCGCCGTCGAGGCGATGAGCGAGGCCGAGCAGCGCTCACTGGCGACCGCGCTGCGCCGGCTCGCGGATCAGGCGCGCCGGCTCAAGCGGCTCTCCCCGCGGGTCGCGCTGCCGTGAGGACGGCCGGGCCGTGAACCTGCGGCGCCGCCTCGTCCCGCTGGTGGTGGGGCTGGCGACGGTGCTCGGGCTGCTGATGGTGGTCCAGCCGTCCCGCGTGCTCGTGGCGCTGCGTGGCACCGACCTCCGCCTGGTGGGAGCGGCGGCGCTGGTGACGGTGGCCTTCTACACCGTTCAGGGAGTCCGGTGGCACCTCCTGCTCCGGGCGGCGGGGGTCAGGCTGCGCCTGCACGAGTCCGTCCTGATCAACCTCGCGGGGCAGACCGTGACCGCGGTGCTCCCGCTCGGCGACCTCACCCGGGCGCTCTTCGCCAGCGAGGCGACCGGCGCCCCCTTCGGCGCGGCCGCCGCGGCGGTCACGGTCCAGGAGCTCACCTTCACCTCGCTCCTCGTGCTCAGCGCGACCCCGGCCCTGATGGGGATCCCGGGCGGCTGGCTGATCACCACGGTGGTGCTGGGGGGCGTGGCGGGAACCCTGCTGATCCTGCTCGTGCCGGCCATCTACCGTCCGATCCGCGCGCTCCTGGGCGTCATCCCCGTGGTGCGCCAGGCCGCCGTGCAGGTCGACACCCTGCGCCGCGAGAGCGTGGTCCTGCTCACCCGGCCGGTGGCGATGGCGAGTGGTGTCATCGACCTGGCCCGGGTCGCCCTCGCCGCCGGGGCCCTCCAGCTCCTCCTCCACGCCATGAACATCCAGCGCGGGTGGTGGCTGGCGGTCCTGGTGGTGGCGGTCGCCTACGTCGGCGGGGCCCTCAGCTTCCTGCCCGGGGGCATCGGCGCCAACGAGGCCAGCGTGATCGGGGTCCTGATCGGGTTCGGTGTCCCGGTCGGCCAGGCCGCGGCGGTCGCCCTGCTCGAGCGGCTCCTGCTCACCGGGGTGCCGTCGGTGGTGGGGCTGCTCGCCTATGCCGCCATCCATCGCAGGCTCCACCTGGGCAGCCTGGTGGCCTCGCCCCGGGCCGCCCTCTCCGCAGCTGGCGCTCCAGCCTGCGAGGTGGCCGCCTGACCGTGTCCGGTCCCGGCCCGCCACCGCCGCGTCGCGGCCGGCGCTCCGTTCCTGCGGAGGGCCCCGAGCCCACCTCGGCCCCAGCTGAGGGCCCTGCCCGGCCGCGACGCTTCCGGGCCACCCAGTTCATCCCCATCGCGGTGGGGCTGGGCGCGGTCGCGGCCCTCATCGTGGTCTGCAACCCGTTTGCGCTGGGAGGGGCCATCGCCCAATTCAACCTGCTGCTGATCCCGGCGATCCTCGCCCTCTCCGCCGCCTACTACGTCCTCCAGGGGCTGCGCTGGTACTTCCTGCTCCGCGACGTCGGCGCCCGCATCGGCATCGGCGACAGCATCCTCCTCAACATCGCCGGGCAGTCGACGACCATGCTCCCGCTCGGCGAGCTGAGCCGGGCGGTGTTCGCCAGCGAGGCGTCCAGCGATGTCGAGTTCGGCGAGGTCGTCGCCACGGTGACCGTGCAGGAGCTGATCTTCACGCTCATCCTCATCCTCATCGCCGTCCCTGGGGTGCTCTCCATCCACCGCGCCCTGCCGGTGCTGATCGTCGCCCTGGTGGGCATCGCCGGCGTCTTGGTTCTGCTCCTGGTGCCGGCCTGCTTCCATTTCGTCCACCACCTGGTCGAGCGCACCCCGGTCCTGCGCCGCTTCACCGGCCAGGTCGACCGCCTCCGCCAGGAGACGGTGGTGCTGCTCCAGCGCCCCGATACCTTGGGCTGGTCCTTTCTCAGCCTGGCCGGGGCGGGGGTGTCGGTCACCCTCTTCTGGCTGGTCGTCTGCGGCCTAGGCGGTGACCTGAGCTGGCCGGTCACCTCGTTCGTCCTGGCGGCGTCCTACGTCGCCGGGGCGGTGAGCCTGATCCCGGGAGGGATCGGCGCCGCCGAGGCGAGCGTGGTCGGGCTCCTGGTCGTGGTCGGCGTCGACCCGGCGACGGCGGCCGCCGCCGCACTCCTCCAGCGGGTCGCCGACAAGGGCTTCGCCACCCTGATGGGCTTCATCGCCTATTCCATCGCCCGGCGCCGCTTCCGGCTCAGCGGTCTGACCGCGCTCCGACCCGGCCCCCCCGCGCAACCGGGGGCCGCGACGACCATGGAGCCGGCCGGTGCCTGACGCCGTCGGCCTGGGGCGCCATGCTCAAACCCCGCGCCGGGGGGCTGTCGCCGGAGCCCGAATCGGGGGCCTCGACGCGCCGGCCAGGCTGGTACCCGCGGCCGGCGGTACCGACGATTCGATGAGTTCAGACACGTTGGGTGCGTTCGCTCCGACCTGTGTATCACCCCGACCCGTGTATCACCCCGATGGGTGATACCGCGAGCGGTACTGAGGCGTACATTGGGCAGCGCATGAGTTGGCACCGTGGTCGGGGCGTCTCCGATCGGGGGGCCGTGGTCGGGAGTAGGATCGCGCTCACCCACTGGGCGCGGCGCCCCGCATCCGCGGTTGCGCGACGAGACGGCGCGTCCCCGTGTCGCGACCGAGGTTTCCCCCGCCGGCGCCTCCCCGTTGCATTTGGTTGAGCCGGCGTATCCGCCCGGGGCCGGGCGTCGTCAGAAAGGAGGGAGTCATGTCCGTGGAATCGTCTGAGCAGGGCGGCAACGCTCGCCGGGGTTGGGGGGCCAAGCTGCCTCACCGGCTGTGGGTCGTCGTGGGCCTGGCCGCCATCGGCGCGGCCGCCTGCGGCTCGACCAGCAGCAGCAGCAGCAGCGTCAGCACCAACGTCGCCAACATCAACCCCACGAACTGGAACACGTCGACGGTCTCGTGGCTCGCCGCCAACGCCAACTCCACGGGGACAGCGCCGTCGACGCCGACCGGGACGCTGAGCCTTGCCGGCTCCACCGACGTCTCCGGGATGCTCGACCCGCAGGGCGAGTACGACACCATCGGCTACAGCGTGCTCCTGACCATGGACCGTACCCTGGTCGGCTACCCGCCTTCCACCAGCTTCAACACCGCAACGTCGCTGGTCCCCGACGCCGCCAGCTCCTACACGGTCAGCTCCGACGGGTTGACCTACACCTTCAAGATCCGGTCGGGGATGAGGTGGGCGGTGACCGACCCGACCACCGGGGCCCCGGTTGCCCCCGACGACGGGACACCGGTGACCTCCCAGGACTTCGTGACCGGCCTCGAGCGTGAGTGCGACCCGACCCTGGCCCCGAGCGGCAACCCCAGCTACTACACCTCCACCATCGCGGGCTACAGCACCTTCTGCAGCGGGTTCGAGGCGCTCCCTGCCACCGACACGGCGGCTCAGCGGGCGGCCTACATCGCCGCCAACCCGATCTCGGGACTCTCGACCCCGGACAGCTCGACGCTGGTGGTGACCCTCAGCGCGCCCGCGTCGGACTTCCTGAACATCATGGCGATGTTCTTCGCTGCCGCGGCACCGCCCTCGTCGTTGAACTACGTGCCCTTCACGGCCGGCAACCCGATCTGGTCCGACGGCCCCTACGAGGTTCAGACCTACACGCCGGGTCAGAAGATCGTGCTGGTTCCCAACCCCTACTGGGGCGCCACCACGGGCACGAACACCGCCGCCACCAGCTGGAGCAACGACCCGATCCACCACCGCTACGTGGCCTCGATCAGCATCAATGAGACGCTCGGCTCCGACGCGGCCGCGGACGAGGTGCAGGAGGAGATCCAGGCTGGCACGCTGGACCTGGAGTGGAACACCACGGTCCCGGCTTCATCGCTGCCCAGCCTGGCCAACTACAGCAACGCGGAGTTCGGCAGCTTCCCCTCCCCGGGGATCACCAACCCGTACCTGGTCTTCAACCTCCAGGCGAGCACCCCGCTCCAGAACGTCAAGGTCCGCCAGGCCCTGGAATACGCCATCAACAAGGTGGCACTGGCCAAGATCTACGGCGGCACCGACTTCAACGTGCCCCTGAACCAGGTCTTCGGCCCGGGCGCGGAGGGCTACATCTCAGGCTACGACCCGTACCCCACCCCCAACAACGAGGGTGACGCCGCCAAGTGCAAGTCGCT
>DNAU01000345.1:0-434 GCA_003491925.1 Chloroflexota bacterium | reverse complement strand
ATCTTCGAGGAGGTCCAGAAGGACTTCGGGGCCTGCGGGGTGACCGTCACCGGCAAGGGCATCTCCCAGGGCTACTACACCTCCTCGGGCATCCTGCAGACCTCGGCCAGCGCGCTGGCCAGCTCGGGATGGGACATCACCGAGCCGGGCTGGGTCCCCGACTGGTACGGTCCCGCCGATGCCCGGTCGATCCTCCCCGACCTCTTCGGGAGCTCGGACTTCCCGGGCACCAACTGGGGCGACTTCAGCAACTCGACCGTCGACAACCTGATCACCGAGGCTGAGACGGCTCCCACGCTGGCGAAGGCCACCTCCCTCTGGCAGCAGGCCAACAAGGCCGTCATGGCGCAGGCCCCCTTCATCCCCTTCCAGGGACAGCTCACCAACCTGATGCGCGCATCCACGGTCCACAACGCCATCTACAACCCCTTCTC
>DNAU01000332.1:2890-5761 GCA_003491925.1 Chloroflexota bacterium | reverse complement strand
CTGCGTAGAGCGCCGAGCAACCACTCGGCGTAATACGTCGCCGTTACGCGCCGCGTCCGGGGCCGAAGGTTGTGCACTCGCAGCCGCGCCACCTTCACCGGGTCGCTAGGTGGTACGAACACGACGAGCTCCTGCTCAAACCCGTGGCTGCGTCGTCGCCACTTCGTGTAGCCCGCTCCGTGTCTAATCTCGCATGCGGCGTCAGCCCCCGCCGGCTGCGGCGTCGGCGTCCAAATCTCCGCGGTCTCCTCGTCCCGCAGGTAGAGCGCTTCGCTCGGCGGGTCGGCGACCGGATCGTTCGTCCAGGGGGTGAGACGGTTCTCCCCGCTGTTGACCGTCCAGGTGAATCCTCCGCCCGCTTCGGTGACGATACAGCCGAACTCGTCGTTCGCGAGAACATTGCACCAGGGAGCAGGCGTGTGCTCCCCCGGCCTGAGGTAGATTGCATATTCCCGGCCGTCCTCCGTAAAGCCACCGAGGCCGTTGTCGAAACGCAGGCTCGCTGGCCGGGGAAGCGCGCGCTCCGTCTGGTCCGGCACGCTTGCCCCAGAGGGCTCAAAACGCGGCGGCCTCGGGGGCGGCTCGGCGGCAGTCGCAAGCTGCCGTGCGAGAGGACCTCGCGACTCGTCGAGGACGACACGCGCAGCGGATTCGAGCAGACACCTCTCATCCTTGCTCATCTGGTCAGCAAAGAGCAGGTGCACGCCGCCGCTGCGGCCCAAGAGCTCGTGTGCGCCCAATTCGTGAAGCAGCGAGAGGACGCTCTCGCGCACCGGCTCCTCATAGCCGGAGACGCCCGTGCGGAGTACCACGAGATCGACGTGGAGCCCGCGCCGACGCCAGAACTGGTGAGCGCGGATAAGGACGCGCAGGAGACCTATTTCTCTCGGCTCGTCTGCGCGAAGGAGCAAGATGGGAAGATCACCTGAAAGTCCAAGGCCCCAGAGGCGTGGCTGGCCGAGCCGATTCGCGGCGATTTCGGACGGTTTGGCGCGGAGCGCCGGATACGGGTGAATCAGGAGCGAGGCGAGCGTCTGCAGTTCCGGCAGTCGCTCAGGTTCGAGTCCGAGCGATTGCGTTTCGCGTGCGGCTTCCGTCGCGGCGTTGCCGAGTGCCCAATCGAGCGACGCCAGCGTCGCGTAGCGCTCGACGAGATCCAAAAGGGTCTCGCGCGATCCTGCCGCCAGCGTCAGGAAGGCGAACTGCCGTTTCTCCTGGGGCTCGAGCTCGAGACGCAGCTGTAGGGACATGACCGGATCGAGTGTCCAGCCGACGGTGCCGGAGAGCCCTTCCGTGACCCCCCATGGCCGCCGCGGATCTCCGTTGCGGCCGAGAAAGGCCAGCCGGTCCGTCTCGAAGCCGGTGATATCAAGACCGACTTCGTCGGACACAAGGCGATGGAGGAGAACGGGCGCCCGGTCGCGGGGATTGCGAAGACGTCGGGTGAACAGTAACCCATCGAGCCCGGGCATGTGCTCGCTACCGACGAAGAGCTTGCTGAATGCCGGATGACGTTCATCCTCAAGCGGAGATGCGAGGACCACCTCGCCACAACTCGTCAGGCGGAGCGTCCGCAGGCGATCGCTTTCGTTGACGACGGTGATGCGACGAATCTCCACGTCATCGCCCGCTGTGACGCCCACCTCCATGCGGATCCCGATGCCATGATCGCGACGGTGGAACTCGGCCAGGTGCGGATGGAAGACGACGCGCGCATCCTCGGAGAGGACGCCGGTCGGCTGTCGCCCTACAGACCAGACCAAGCCGCTGTCCTCGTCGCGAACATAGATCCAGAGGCCGTGGTGGTCGCGCGTTGCGTCGGGTAGCCAGCGTGTCAGCGCCTGCCGATGCCACCAAAGGCCGCCGCCTCCGGCCTCCGATATCCATGTGGCAAGGCGGCCGTTGCCAAGCAGATGCACCTGAGGGAAGACCTCTGCGGTCGGGGGAACCCAGGCATGGGGCGCGGGCACCACGGCCCGGCGAGGCGCCGACTCTAGGCTCTCATCCTCGCGGAAGGCCTCGGACGGGAGCTCCGACGGGATCCGTTCCTGGAGCAGCAGTTCCATGGACCGCATCCGACGGTCCTCGCGGAACCGGCGCACAAGGATGTCGTCGTGCAACGCATTGCCGATGGCCGCGAGGATCATACCCTGATGGTGCGCCATGTAGGCGCGGACCAGTGACAATGAGTGGCCCTCGGGAACGCGCTCCGGCGTGAAGTCGGCCGCCTCCCAGAGGCCGTAGCAGCCGACGAGTCCGAGATGATCCAGCTTTCTGAGGTTGTCGACCGCGGCGCCGGGACGGACGGCCAGCGCCAGCGCCGTGGCATAAGGGGCAACCACAAGGTCTTTCGACAGCCCGCGACGCAGGCCGAGTTGCGGCACTCCGAATGCGCGATAGTGGTAATGATGGTCCGCGTCGACCGACGCGAACGCGGACTCGGAGATTCCCCACGGGATGTCGAGCTTGTCGGCGTAGCGGCGCTGGGTGTCCACAGCCACCCGCTCGCTCTGATCGACAAGCGTGCCGAGGCCACTCCGCAACAACAGCGGTGGCATCAGGTACTCGAACATCGACCCGTTCCAGGAGACGAGCGACAGGCCGTCTCCCAGGTGCGTGATCGGCCGCCCCAGGAAGAACCAATGCTCTATGGGGACATCTCTCTTCGCGATCGCGAAATAGCTTGCCAACCGCGCCTCTGTGGCAAGGAGATCATAGTACTGCGGATCGATCCGATCCGAACTCACATTGTAACCGACGTGGAAGAGGCGAGCTTCCCGGTCGTACAACAGGCGAAAATCCATGCTAAAGGCCATGGCCTCCGATCGTGCTGCGAGGTCGAGGAGACCCTGGCGCAACTCGCTTAGGGCT
>DNAU01000332.1:0-2708 GCA_003491925.1 Chloroflexota bacterium | reverse complement strand
CCCGAAAGCGACATGGACGGTGCGAGCATGTTGGCGATCGCCTGCGCCAGATCCTCGCAACCGAGTGCCGGTGCTTCCGTCAAAGCCAGCCACGGATAGAGCGTCTCGAGATCCCGCCGCATGCCGATTAAATGGTGGTGCATCCGCTCGAGCCAGATATGGACCTCCCGCAGGACCTCGGCCGTCGATACTCCGGGTAGCGCGATGCCTCTCCCGATCAGTGCTTCGAGTTCCGGAAATTCGCGATCGCAAAGATCATTCAGCACCGTCCGCGACGGCTGGAGCTGATCGCGAGCCGACAAAGCGCGCTCCATGATCGCCACCATGCGCGAGCGTAGCTCGGTGGTGTGTTCGGCCGGAACGATGTCCATCGCCTGGATCAGCAGATCGAGCGTGTCGGCGAGGCCGTCCCACTGCTCTCTCCGCAGCACAGGCGCGCTCGCGGCTTCGACGCAGCCCTCCTTCAGCGCCAGCAGGCAGACTGCTAGGTTTCCACTGTCCACGGTCGAGACGTAGCGAGGCTCGAGCGGATCAAGGAGCCGCGTGTCGTACCAGTTGAGAAAGTGTCCGTGGTAGCGCTCGAGCCGATCGAGCGTGTCGAGGCCATTCCGGATGCGCGCGGCGAGATCTGACGAGCTCACATATCCAAGATCCCACGCAGTGAGCGAGGAAAGAAACATCATGCCGACATTGGTCGGCGACGTGCGGTGGGCGATCCCTGCGTGCGGTTCCTCCTGAAAATTATCCGGCGGAAGCCAATTGTCCTCTGGGCCCACGAACGTCTCGAAGTAGAGCCAAGTGCGTCGCGCCAGCCGGCGCAAAAAAGCGCGCTCCTCCGCTTTGAGGTGCTCTTGCGGCGGGCGGCCGGGCCGGCTGATCCAAGCTGCGATTTCCGCTGAGGCAACCCACAGTAGGAGCAGAGGAGCCGCCGGCAGCAGCGCCAGCGGATTCATGAAGGATAGCGCTGTTGCGAACACGGCCGAGAGAGCGGGAGCGATCCACATTTGCCGCCACACATCAGCGCGGGACCCGCGGGGGGCAAAACGAGCCGCTGTGTGGGCCGCCGAAGTCCACTCGAGCAGATGCTGCCGGGACATGAATACTCGCCAGAGCGTCCTCGCGATCGCATCTAGAGCGACTGCCGCATCATGCAGCAGAAAGACGATGACGAGAAACCAGCGGCCCGAGTGATCCTTGAACCTGCGCAGGATGCCTCGAACCGCTCCGCGGCGCCGACCGTGCGCGAGCCCGGTGACAAGGTCGGTAAACGCGTAGGCGCCGGGCACGGCCACGGTGAGGACAGTCCAGACCCAGGGGCTGCCGGGCAGCATGAGCCAACCGGCTGCGGCAAGTCCGACCAGAGCAACTGGGATCAGGCTTCGGCGAAGATTGTCGAGGATCTTCCAGCGATCGAGTGCTGACAATCCGGACGCGAGACATCGATCGCCGGCGCCGGGCACCCGGCCAGCGAGCCACGGCAGGAGCTGCCAGTCACCGCGTACCCACCGGTGCCAGCGGCGGGCGTACTCGACATAGCCGGACGGGAAATTCTCATAGAGGACAATGTCGCTCGCCAGCGCAGTGCGTCCGTATACTCCTTCGAAGAGATCGTGACTGACCAGAGCATTCTCGGGTACTCGCCCCTTGAGGCTCTGGTGGAAGGAGGCGACTTCGTAGATCCCCTTGCCGACATAGATGCCTTCGCCGAAGAGATCCTGATAGACGTCAGAAACGGCGCGGCTGTAGATGTCGACTGCCGTATCTCCGGCGTAAAGCCGCGCGAAGAGCGAGCGGTTTCCGCTTTCTGGAGAGATCTCGACCCGCGGCTGGACGACCGTGTAGCCGGTGCGGAAGCGACCAGTCACCTGGTCGACGCAGGCACTGTTAAGGGGATGTGCGAGCGTGCCCACGAGGCGGCTCACGGATCCTGGCGGGAGCGTCGTGTCCGCGTCGGCCGTAACGACGAACCGGATGCCGCGGAGCGCATCCATGTTGCCCTCGCTGACTGAGAAGCCCGAGGTCTCCTCGCCCAGGACGAAACGGTTGAATTGCTCAAGCTTGCCCCGTTTCCTTTCCCACGCCATCCAGCAGTTCTCGGAGGGGTTAAAGCGGCGTGGGCGGTGCAGCAGGTGGAAAGGCCCGTCACCGATTTGCCTGTAACGCGCATTGAGTCGCCGAATGCCACTTACGAGTGTTTCCTCCACTTCGCTATCACCCGACATGTGCTCTGCTGGCGCATCGATATGGTCGCTGAGGAGCGCAAACCGCAGTGACGGGTCGGGATTGCTCAGCCGGTGCATCTCCATGCGCTCGATCAGGCCTGGCACCTCGGCAGGGCTGCCGACGATGACTGGCATCACAACTGCGGTGGAACAGCCCGGCGGGATACCCTCCTCGAAATCCAGTTTCGGAAGCACCCATGGCGATACAACAAGCGTGACAATCCAATGCACCAGCGTGACGCCGAGGACCGAGGCCGGCAGCAGTGCGAGGGCGATCCCGACGGTCCACGCCAACGGTCCGGCGCCCTCTGCGGCAAGGTAGAACGCGGGCAGGACGAGCGCCGCGATGCCGGTGATGAGGAGCACCGCGGCATAGAATGGCCCGGCATTTCGGAGGAGCCAGCGCCGGCATGCAGCGACTGGCGACCGGCGGTAACCGATCACGGCCTCGATGTCCCGTCGGCCGTCCCCGATGAGCCAGTAACC
>DNAU01000070.1:6054-6410 GCA_003491925.1 Chloroflexota bacterium | reverse complement strand
CCAGCGGGAAGGCCGTCTCCATCCCCGTGACTCTCCACGATTCGCAGTCCGGGGAGGCGGTTGGGGATCGGTACCAGGCCTGGCGGGCGCGCGGTGCCCTCTGAAAGGCCACCGACGGGTCGCCCACCATCCCGCTCGAGTACGGCGGCGGATGTTCGTAGCGGTGGGCGGCGATCAGCAGAGGTCGGGGCGCGGCTGTGTTGGCCGCCCCGGCGCGATCAGCGCGTCCGGTGCACAATGTCGCGGAAGTTGTGCCCCGTCTTGGCCCCGTGATCAGGAACTGAAGTAACGCGCTCCGACACCCCGACCGAGCGGATTTGAACTTGGAATCGTGAATATGCCTTCCAAGCTGGATG
>DNAU01000070.1:0-5964 GCA_003491925.1 Chloroflexota bacterium | reverse complement strand
GAGCCCCGTCTCCCGCTCCACTGCCATCGGCAAGGCCGTTGCGGGTGCCGATATCCCCCAGCTCAAGCGTCAGACCGTCGCGGGCGCGTCCGCCGGTGCTTCGTGGCAGCGCGACGCCGTCAACCGACGTAACCGCAGCAAGCCCATCCACCGCCGAGGGAGGTGATCGCAGCGAACCCTGGTGAAACGGTGAAACGGAAACTACACCGCCCCTGGGGCCTAGTGGGCTACGCTAGCGCCTCGCTCCTGACGGGGCGAGATTGCGGCAGACACTCCCGAACTTTGGGGGTCACCGGATGATCCAGCTCAATGACCGTGATGGGGTCGAAGTAGCGGAGGTCCTCAGACTCGTCGCGAAGATTCTCACGGCCCTAGATCCTCATGGGGGTCTCACCGACCCGGCAGCCGATGCCTTCCGTCGGTTCACGCAGAAGCTAGGGGGCACGGTCGAGAGTTGGAAGGAGGCCGCGAATCGCCTCGAGGCCATCGCCGCCGAGATCGACGCGCAGCGTCAGCACTAGCAGCATGCTGTAGAAGGTCGCCCAGCTTTGGGCGCCGACGGCAGAGACGGCCTGGTGGGCCGCCACCACCCCCTGGGCGGTCTCCGCGTTCCCGGTCGCGAAGTGCGTGTGGACACCGTCGAGCCAGATGTCGAGCACCAGAGCGGTCCCCTCATCGAGGACCTGGCCGTCGAAGCGCATCGAGGCGTGGCGCAGCCCGGAGCTGGGACCGTCTCGCGTTGTGGGACAGCATCGGCGATTCACCTGGCTCGGAACACGGACCGCGCATCGAGGCTCATAGCGCCGGGATTCTTGCGCCTTTGGGTAGCACGGGCGGGTGCTCCCGAAGCAGACGGGAGTACAGGGTCCCGGCGCCGGTGTTGATGACCACGACCTCTTCGTCGGGGTGGAGCCAGCCAGAGCCACGCAGATTCCGGGCGGCGGCGATGCAGGCGGCACCCTCGGGGCAGATGTAGAGGCCCTCCATCCCCGCCAGCTCTGCCTGGGCCGAGAGGATCTCCGGGTCGGTCACGGCGACAGCGCATCCATCTGTCGACCTCAGGGCATCCAGGATCAGGAAGTCGCCGAGCGGCTTGGGGACCTTGATACCGAAGGCCGCGGTCGCGGGTTCCGGCCACGGCTCGCACGCCGCCGCTCCCGATTCCCACGCCTTCACCACGGGAGCGCAGCCGCTGGCCTGCACGGCCACCATTCGGGGCGACCTGGAGCTCATCCAGCCGAGCTGCTGACACTCCCGGAGCGCCTTGTGGATGCCGATCAGTCCCACTCCTCCGCCGGCGGGGTAGAGGATCGTATCCGGTGCTCTCCAGCCCAGCTGCTCGAAGAGCTCGAGACCCATCGTCTTCTTGCCCTCGATGCGATACGGCTCGCGAAGGGTGGAGGCGTCGGCATAACCCTGGGTGGCGATCGCCTCCGCAACCATCGCCCCGGCGTCGCCGATGTGTCCATCGACCAGGTAGAGCCGAGCGCCGGCGATGGCGCACTCCGCTCGCGGCACCCGCGGCGCATCCTGGGGCATCACGATCAGGCACTCGATGCCAGCCCGCGCCCCGTAGGCGGCCCAGGCGGCGCCCGCATTTCCATTCGTGGGCATGGCGATGCGGGTGACCCCCAGCTCGCGAGCTCGGGAGACGCCCACCGCCGCGCCCCGGGCCTTGAAGGTCCCGGTCGGGAGGAGCCCCTCGTCCTTCAGGGAGAGTCGCTCGAGCCCCATCTCCTCACCGAGGCGGGGGAGGCGAAGAGTCGGCGTGACCGCTTCGCCGAGGCTGATCACGCCGGCCTCCGAGCTGACCGGCAACAGCTCGTGGTAGCGCCACAGGGAGGCGGGTCGCGCCGTCAGGTCCGCGGGCCGGCACACCTCCGCCAACGCCTCCAGGTCATAACGGGCCAGCAGCGGAGCTCCGCAGGCGCAGACGCTCTGGACCGTGCCGGCTTCGTGGCTGGAGCCGCACCGGCTGCACTCCAGGTGGTCCAGGTAGCTGTAGCGATTCATCGGGTCCGTGACCCCTCGATGATGACGTCCGCGGCGCGGCGGGCGCCGCCGCCGGCGGGCCGCCGAGCTTCACCTCCATGCGGGGCGCCTCCGCTGCCTGCCTACGTGTGCGCGGTCAGCCAAGCCGCGATGGCGGCTGTGACTTCCGGGTCCAGGTAAGCATCCGGCGCGTTGTACCGGGGCATGGCCTCGGCCTGCCCCAGCTCTGCGCGTGGCATTGGCTCATGCTTGAGGACGTGATTGGCGTTGTCGGGGAAGAGGAACGTGACGTCGGCTCGTCCCGCCGCAGCCCGCTGCAGCGGCTCCCCGTCCGCCTGCCAGTCCACTTGGAGGTCCTTCTTCCCGATGATGACGAGGACGGGAACCGCCACCCGGCCCAGGAGGCTGGCCGCGTCGGCGGTCCAGAGCTCCCGGGCAAAGGGTAGGTTGGCCGGCGTCTCCAGCGCCTGCAGGAGGAGCTTGACGCCCTCGGGGAGGACCGGATCCGGGGCCGTCGGCTCGCCGGCGAGGAATCGGGCGATGGCCGCATCGTAGAGAGCGAGGAGCGCCTCGCCGTCTTCGATCCCCGCGGCCTGCGCCGCGAGCTGGGATCGCGTGACGATCCCCACCCCCCGTCCGGGCGGGCCGGCGAGGATGAGCCCTGCCGGGGGGATCTCGGGGCCCTCAAGCTGGTAGCTGAGTGCGTGAAGGGTGCCCTCGCTGTTGCCGAGCGCGAAGATCCGGTCGCTTCGGACCCAGTCCTCGGTTTCCAGTACGCGCACCGCGCCGGCCAGCTCGTCGACATGGCTCTGCATCGTGATGGCGCCGATCAGCTGGGGGATGGTCTCGCGAACGTGGGGCCCGGAGGCGCGCTTGTCGTAGCGCAGCGATGCGATGCCGGCTCGTCCCAGCATCTCCGCCAGCAGACGGCCGCTGCCGTTGGGCCCCGGGAGCAGGGGCGAGTTCCAATCCCGGTCCGTGGGGCCGCTCCCCGCCACCAGCACGACATCGGGGAAGGGACCGGGACCAGGCGGACGCACCATCGTGCCGTGGACGGTGGTCGTGCCCAGGGGCCAGCTCACCTCCGAGCTCTCGCCCAACGAGTCAGGAGCGGTCATCGTTCACGTCCTCCATGAGTGATGGTGGAGCCGGGCCAGAGCGGCCAGGAGGGTGCTCGGTTGGACTATCGTCGCCGGTCATCGTTGAAGGGATGGTCGCGCCGATCTCCGCCAGGTCCATATAGGCATTGAAATCGGCATCATCAGATGCCATTATTGATGCCTACGGAGGAGATCTGAGATGCGAACCACCCTTGCCCTTGATGACGACCTGCTGGTCGAGGCTCAGCGTCTGACCGGCACCACCGAGCGGACTGCATTGATACGCGAGGCCCTCCGCGCGCTCATCGAGCGAGAGAGCGCCCGCCGGCTCGCCCGTCTTGGCGGGAGCGAGCCCGCGCTGACCGCGATCCCCCGCCGGCAGCCCGCATCCCGGTGATCCTGGTCGACTCCTCGATCTGGGTGGATCACTTGCGCTCGGGCAACGCGGCGCTCGGTGATCTGCTCGACCACGGGGCCGTGCTTGGTCATCCGTGGGTAACCGGCGAGCTTTCCTTGGGAAACCTTGGCCGGCGCAGCGAGGTGATCCGTCTCCTACAGGGGCTCCCCCAGGCCAGCGTGGCCTCAGATGAGGAGGTCCTGAGCTTCATCGACCGGGAGAGGCTGTCGGGGACGGGCATCGGCTACGTCGACGCCCAGCTTCTCGCCGCGACCCGGCTGACCCCCGACGCCAGACTCTGGACGGCCGAGCGGCGTCTGTCGGCCGTCGCCGCACGCCTGGCGATCGCCTTCGAGTTGCAGAGTCGCCGCCAACCGTCGGAGGACCAGCAGTAGCCCGCCGCAGAGCGTGAACCTCAGAGCCGGTGTCTTGCCTGATGGGACGGGGAGGAGAACGTGAGGGGCTCCGACCGAAGCTGCATCAAGTCTCCTCGGTGAGGACGTCGCGCAGCCTGCGGGCGAAGGGTTCGGGCTGGCCGGCGTACCCAGAGTCGCCGCCCAGAAAGCCGGCGTGATGGCTGGGGAAGACCGTCGCCTGCTGACCAAGCAGATCGGCTGTTGCCACCGACGTGCGTCCGGTGAAGGTCCCTGCGGACTCTTCGCCCACAGCGATCACGATGCGTGTCGGCGCCGCGGCCAGCGCGTCGAAGTCGGGGCGATAGCCGTTGACCGCCCAGGAACGGTCGGAGAGCAGAGGGTCGTCACGGGAGCCGTCGTCCTCGCTCGGCATCCCGAACTGCGCTGGATCCGGCGTCGGCTGGGCGAAGTAGTCGTCGGTGAACTCTCCCTGCCACGAGGTCATGGCGATGAAGGCCGCCATACCGGCACCTCGCCCCTTGGCCACGTACGCGTCCCGAAAGTTGGCCCGTGCGCGCGCGGCCGCCTCCGCGTCTGGAAGCACCGGCAGGAGGGGCGGCTCGTGGGCCACCAGGACGGTGACGTCGTTGGGATACGCTGCCACGAGCGCGAGCGCGGTGACGGCGCCGCCACTGCTTGCGAACATCTCGACCGGGCCGACCCCGAGAGCCCTGATGACAGTGTGCACATCGTCTGCTTGGATGCTCGGCAGGTGGTCGACGCGGCCATCCTTGCGTACGCTGCGGCCGAGACCGCGCGGGTCATAGGTGACCACGGTGCGGTCGGGGAAGTACGACGCCAACGTGCGGAAGCCGCTGGCGTCCATCGGCAGCCCGATCATGAACAGCGGTGGGCGCCCGTCGGCGGTGGGCAGCGGGCCCTGGACGTCGTAGACGATGTCGACCTCGGTCGTTTCAAGCGTGTGTGTGTTCATGCCAGTCTCTCTCGGTCAGCCCGCAAGAAGCCGCTCGAGCTTGTCGAGCTGCTCGGACCAGCCCTGCTCGGCACCGCCCATGGCCTCAGCGGGAGGCATCGGCTCGAAGTAGGACTGGCGGATGGTGAGCGCGGTGCCTCCATCGCGGGCCTCGAAGGTCACCTCGATGAGCGTGGCGAAGAGCTCTCCCTGCTCGTCGTTGACGGCCCGGCCGCTCATGACGAGGCGGTGCGGACGCTCGATCTCGTAGTACTCGCCCCCCATGTGGTGGGAGAACTGCTCCTGGGCGGGGATGGAGCCCGGCCACTCCATCGCGAGCCGGTACGTCCCGCCGACGCGAAGGTCCACCTCTGCGGTGGGGCAGGTGAAGCCGTTTGGCCACCACCACTTCTTGAGCTGGTCCGGGTCGGTGAAGGCATCAAAGACCCGCTCCGGCGAGGCCTTGATGGTGCGCTCGAGGACGAGCTGCTTGGTCGGGATTGCGGATCGGAGGTCCACGGCGGTGTGGGTCTTAGGCATTTGGGCTCTCCTTCTCAGTGGTTGCTTCTGATTGGGCGGCGAGATGGGCCTCGAGACGGTCGAGGCGGTCGGACCATTCGGCGTGGGCGCGGCGGAGCCAGTCGTCCACAGGGATCAGGCCATCGAGCAGAAACCTCGCCGGGCGGCGCTGGCCGTCTCGGGCCCGACCGATGAGGCCGGCCCGCTCCAGCACCTTGAGGTGTTTGGTGATGGCAGGCTGCGTGAGCGTGGAGGCGCCTGCAAGCTCGACGACGCCGGCCTCGCCGGCCGTGAGGCGCTCGAGGATCGCGCGGCGGGTGGGGTCGGAAAGGGCGGCGAAGGCGCGGCTCAGGGGGTCGTCGGTATTCATTACCGCAAGGTTATATAACTAGCCGGTAAAAGTCAACCATGCCTGGCTGGGTGGGGCTAGCCCGGTCGCACGGAATCGAGGGCCGCGTGTCTTGGTTCGGTGATTCCCGAAGGCATCCCCACGGTCAAGGCCGGTCGGGGCGAGTGAGTATTGCGTGCGACCTGAACCATGTGCCGCTGGCCGCGTCTGTCAAGGTGGTGTAAGAGAGACGGACGCCATCCGGGCGTCGTCCGGCTCGTTCACGCTGCTGCGGTGAT
>DNAU01000224.1 GCA_003491925.1 Chloroflexota bacterium | reverse complement strand
CGATCCTCACCGCCCTGGAGGACCGGGACGTCTTCTTCATCGACGAGATCAACCGGCTCAACCGGGCCGTCGAGGAGGCGCTCTACCCGGCGATGGAGGACCTCGCCTTCGACTTCGTGGCCGGCAAAGGGGCGGGGGCGCAGACGCTGCGATTGAGCCTCAAGCCGTTCACCGTGATCGGGGCGACCACCCGGGCCGGGGCCCTGGGCGGCCCGCTGCGCGACCGCTTCGGGGTGACCTTCCGGCTCGACTACTACGGCGTCGACGAGCTCACCGCGATCATCGTCCGCTCAGCGCGGCTGCTCGAGGTGGAGATCGACGCGGCCGGGGCCGCGCTCCTGGCCGGGCGCGCCCGGGGCACGCCCCGGGTGGCCAATCGGCTGCTCCGGCGCGCCCGCGACTACGCCCAGGTGCGGGCCGCGGGGAGCATCGACGCGGCGGTTGCCGGGGCAGCGCTCAGCATCCTCGGGGTCGACGAGCTGGGGCTCGACGAGATGGACCGGCGGGTGATCGAGACCCTCTGCGGCGCCCTCTCCGGGCACCCGGCGGGCGTCCAGACCATCGCCGTCTCGGTCCAGGAGGAGCCCGAGACCATCGAGGACGTGATCGAGCCCTATCTGATCCGGCTCGGGCTGGTGGTCCGCACCCCGCGCGGCCGGCTGGCCACGGCCGCCGCCTATCGACACCTGGGACGGATCCCGCCGCCCGGCTCACCGGGGGCCGCGGCGGGGCAGGAGACCCTCTTCGGCGCCTGAACCGCCCCGGGAGCGGCCTCGGGCGGCCCCTGAACTGCTCCCGAGGCTCCGTCGTGGCCGCCGCCGCGCCCCTTGCGGCCGATCTGCCGCCGAGACCGATGACCCGCTCCGCTACACTTCGCCGTCGTGAACTGGCTGCGGGTCACCAAATGGAAGGTGGCGACGATCTTCGTGGTCCTGATCGTGGCCGTCGTGGTCGATCTGTTCAATTTGAACGTCTTCGGCTACGACATCACCCTCCACAAGGGGCTGGACATCGTGGGCGGCTCGGAGCTGACCATCGCCATCTGCCAGGGGTACGACAACCCGCCGGACTCCGGCTGCCGGTCCAAGCCGCGCAACGGGACCAGCGTCGCGCAGGCGCAGACCGACACCATCCCCGTCCTCCAGAACCGGGTCAACGGGCTGGGCGTCTCCGAGGCCACCGTCCAGCCGGTCGGCGACAACGAGATCTCGATCGAGCTGCCGGGTGTCCCGCTCGCCAAGGCAGAGAACGTCCTGGGCACCACCTCCCTCATCCGGTTCGCCACCGCCGCCTCAGGAGCCCCGCCGACCGCGGCCGCCAAGAACGCCAACTACTGCGCCAAGAACCCGGCCGACAAGTTCTGCGTGGACCAGGACGACCTCTTCGAGCCCAGCCAGCTCGGCAACGGCGTCCTGTACCCGAGCGGCTATCACTGGAAGATCGACAACAACCTGCCCGCCTCGGACATCGACAGCTCCAGCGTGGGCACCGACGCCACCACCGGCTCGCCCACCGTCGACATCAGCTTCAACGGCTCCGGCGCCAGCGAGTGGCTCAAGATCACAACGGCCGCCAACAACGTGTACACCGCTGACGGCTGCACCCCCGACTCGGCCTGCGCGGCCCCGTCGATGGTCGCCATCTTCCTGGACACCGCGGTGATCAGCGCCCCGGTGGTGGACTCGCCCTCCAGCGCCAACACGGAGATCACCGGCCTCAGCCTCAGCGAGGCCCAGCTCCTGCAGTCCCAGATCAACGCCGGAGCCCTCCCGGCCGAGATCGGCGTGGTCGCCGCCACCGCGGTGGGCGCGACCCTCGGCGCCCAGACGGTCACCGCCACCCTGCTCGCCGGCGCGGTCGGCCTGATCGTCGTGATCCTCTTCATGATCGGCTACTACCGCTTCCCGGGGATCCTGGCGAGCCTCGCGCTCATCCTCTACAGCCTGATGAACCTGGCCGCGTACAAGATCATCGGGGTCACCGTGAGCCTGGCCGGCCTCGCCGGCTTCGTGTTATCGGTGGGCATGGCCGTCGATGCCAACGTGCTCATCTTCGAGCGCACCCGCGACGAGCTGCGCCATGGCAGGTCCGTGGCCACCGCCGTCGAGCTCGGCTTCCGGCGCGCCTTCCCGGCCATCCGGGACAGCAACATCTCGACCGGGATCGTCTGCGTCATCCTCGCCTTCTTCGGCTCGGACATCGTCAAGGGCTTCGCCATCACCCTGGGGATCGGCGTCGCCATCAGCTTCTTCAGCGCGGTCCTGATCACCCAGTCGCTGCTCGGCCTGGTGCTGCGCTGGAAGATCGGCAAGAACCCCTCCCTCTACACCGAGATCCACCCCGAGTACCAGGAGCAGCACCGCGCCGGACGCTTCGACATCGTCCGCAATCGCAACCTCTTCTTCCTGCTCTCGCTGGCGATCATCATCCCCGGCATCGTCGCCATCATCGGCTGGGGATTCCGGCTGGGGATCGACTTCGCCGGTGGTGATCAGATCGAGGCCAGCTACTCGCATCCCGTGACCGCCGCGCAACTCAGCGACGCCGTCAAGTCGGTGAGCCCCGGGCTCCAGCCCCAGGTCCAGAGCTACGGCAAGGACAAGGCTGGCCACGATGTCTACACGATCCAGACCCTGCCCGCCGCCCCGACCGTCCTGGAGAACATCACGACCACCCTGCAGAAGAAATACGGCGCGGAGTCGAGCACCATCAGCGTCAGCGCGGTCGGGAAGACGATCGCGAGCAGCGCGGTGAGCCAGGCCATCCTCCTGATCCTGATCTCGTCGCTGATGATCGCCCTCTACCTCGCCTACCAGTTCGGCAAGCAGCGGCAGGTCAACCGCTGGCGGTTCGCGGCCTGCACCTTCTTCAAGCTGCTGCACGACATCTTCGTGCTGGCCGGCATCTGGGCCATCCTCGGCCACTTCACACCGCTGGGCCAGGTGGACAACTACTTCGTGACGGCGGTGCTCACCGGGGTGGCATTCTCGATCCATGACACCATCGTGGTGTTCGACCGGATCCGGGAGAACCTCCGGGTCGGGCCGCACTTCACCTTCGACCAGATCGTCAACCTCTCGACGGTCCAGACCATGGCCCGCTCGCTCAACACGTCGCTGACCGTCGTCTTCGTGCTGCTCGCCCTGGTGCTCTTCGGCGGGTCCTCGATCCAGGGCTTCGTGCTCGCCCTGCTGATCGGCATCGTCACCGGCACCTACAGCTCGATCTTCAACGCCTCGACCCTGCTGGTCGCCTGGAACAAGGCGCGGCCCGAGCAGACCGCCGGCCGGGCCGCGCGCACCGCGGTCGCCCGCCCCGCTCGCGCCACCTGAGCAGCCGGGGGAGCCCGGGCCCGCCGCCCCGCTTGCGGTCGCGTCCCGATACGATCGTTCCCGTCCCATGAGCCGCCCGGACGTCGCCGCCCTCTCCGACCTGCTGGGCCCCGCCCTGATCCAGGCCGGGGTCGAGCTCCTGGACGTGCAGTGGAAGGGCAGCGGTCCGGGCAGCGTGTTACGCCTGGTGGTGGACCGCCCCGGTGGGGTCGGTCTCGACGACTGCGAGCGCGCGTCGATGATCGCGAGCGCCATCCTCGATGCGTACGATCCGATCGACGTCCGCTACTCCCTGGAGGTCTCCTCGCCGGGCGCGGAGCGCCCCCTCCACACCGAGGCGGAGTGGCGGGCCGCCCTGGGCCGGCGGGTTCACGTCCGGCTCCGGAGCGGCGACGCCGAGCGGGTGGTCGAGGGCCGGCTGGTGGCCACCGGCGGGCCCACCGTGGAGATCGAGGCGCGCACCGCTCGCGGCCGGTCCCAGCCGGTGACCGTGCCGGTGGCGGACATCCTCGCCGCCCGGATCGCGGTGGACATCTAGTGCACCGGCCCGGGAGCGACTTCCCGTTTCATCCGGCCATCTCCGCCGGGGGCGCTGCGCACCCTGAAGCTAGCGTCACCGCCGGACTTCGCCCCACCGCCCCGATCACCTCGGTGCCCCGCTGATGCCGGGCCGCAGCCGATCCGGAGCCGTGCCCCCGGAGGAGGGCGGCATCCTGGAGGCGGTGGCCGAGCTGGCCTCGAGCGCCGGCATCAGCGAGGCGGAGCTCAGCGAGATCGTGGGCAGGGCCCTCGTCGACACCTACCGCCGGCTGGTCGTCGACGACCCCGGCCTGACCGCCCGGGTCGACTTCGGGCGAGGTGTCCACGATGTGCTGCGCCCCGAGCCGCTCGGTGGCGAGGCGGTCATGGCGCCGCTCACCGGTGACGCGGCCCGCCAGGCGGCCCAGGCGGTCCGGGCCGCGGTTCTCGACCGGATGCGCAACGCCGGGGCCGAGCGGGTGCTCAGCGAGGCGGCCACCCATCGGGGCGAGCTGATCGACGCGGTCGTCGAGAGCTCGGCCGGGGGCAGCTGGTATCTGAGGGCCGGCGAGACCACGGTGGTCCTGCCCCCGGAGGAGCAGGCGGTGGGGGAGGAGCTGGCTCCTCGGCAGCACCTCAAGGTGGTCGTCCTCGAGGGCCGGCGGCGCGCCCGGGACGCCGTCGTGGTCGCCTCGCGATCGCATCCTCAGCTCGTGCGGCTGCTGCTGGAGCAGGAGGTGCCGGAGCTGGGGCGCGGACAGGTGGGCATCCGTGCCATCGCCCGGGAGGCCGGCCGCCGGACCAAGGTGGCGGTCGAGGCGATCGACCCCGACATCGACCCGCAGGGTGCCTGCATCGGCCCCCACGGCATCCGCCATCGCGCCATCACCTCACAGCTCGGGACCGAGCAGCTCCAGGTGGTGCGTTTCGACCCCGACCCGGCGCACTACGTCGCCAACGCCCTGATGCCGGCGCCGGTCCTGAGCGTCGAGCTCGACCCCGACACGCGGACCGCGCACGTGAGCGTCGACCCCGCCAAGCTCTCGCTGGCGATCGGGAGAGGGGGTGAGAATGCGCGCCTCGCCGCCCGGCTCACCGGCTGGCGGATCGACATCTCCGCGCCCGAGACGGCGGGCGAGGCTGGCTCGTGAGCACCCCGGAGAGCCCGGGGGGAGGCCCCGCCGCCACCCGTCTCCCGCTCCGGACCTGCGTGGGCTGCCGCCGCCGCCGCCCGCGCCCGGATCTCGTCCGCCTGGTCGCGGGGGTGGCGGGAGCAGTTATCCTGGACATCCCCGCCCGGGCGCCCGGCCGCGGCGCCTATCTCTGCCGCGACTCCGGCGTGGCCTGCCTGCGGGCCGCCCAGAGACGCCGCAGCCTGAGCCGGTCCCTGCGGGTGAGGGAAAATGACATCGACCCCGAGACACTGGGCCCACAACTCAGGGAGCTCGCCGAGGAGGACTCACCGTCGCCACCATGAAGAAGATCGGACTGCCGGCCAGCCTGACGGTCAGGGAGCTGGCCGAGCGGCTCGGTGTAACCGGGACCCAGCTCATCACCTACCTGATGCAGAACGGGGTCGCTGCCGCCCTGAACCAGTCGATCGACTTCGACACCGCGGCGCTGGCCGCGGATCACTTCGGGTTCGAGGCCGAATCGGAGGAGGCGGCCGCGCGAGAGGCGGCGGCCGGATCCTCGGCCTCCGGCGCGCTGCGGCGCCGCCACCCTCTCCTCGACCTCTCCGGTGAGGACCCGTCCGCTCTGGTGGCCCGGCCGCCGGTGGTCGCCGTCCTCGGGCACGTCGACCACGGCAAGACCTCCATCCTCGACCGGGTCCGGACCACCAGCGTGGCCGCCGGGGAGGCCGGGGGGATCACCCAGCGGATCGGTGCCTACCAGGTGGAGCGTCAGGGGCGCCTGATCACCTTCATCGACACCCCGGGCCACGCGGCCTTCACCGCCATGCGGGCCCGCGGCGCGGACGTCACCGACATCGCGGTCTTGGTGGTCGCCGCCGACGACGGTGTCATGCCCCAGACCGACGAGGCGATCCACCACATCCGGAGCGCCGGGGTGCCGCTGATCGTCGCCGTCAACAAGGTGGACAAGGACGGGGCCAACCCCGAGCGCGTGCTCCAGCAGCTCGCCGAGCACGAGGTGGTCCCCGAGAGCTACGGCGGCGACGTGCCGGTGGTGAACACCAGCGCGCTCACCGGCCAGGGGATCGAGGACCTGCTGGACACCATCCTGCTGGTCAGCGACGTGGTCAACTCGCCCCGGGCCAATCCGAACCGGCTCGCGGTGGGCACCGTGATCGACTCCGAGCTGGAGCGGGGGAGGGGCCCGGTGGCCACCGTCCTGGTCCAGAACGGCACCCTGCGGATCGGCGACAACGTGGTGGTGGGGCCGGTCTACGGCAAGGTGAGGGCGCTCACCGACGACGCCGGTCGCCGGGTCAAGGAGGCCGGCCCGAGCAAGCCGGTCCAGATCACCGGCCTCACCGACGTCGTCACCGCCGGCGACATCCTCCAGGTGACCGAGACGGAGAAGGCGGCGCGGGCGCTCGCCGAGCAGCGCACCAATGAGCAGCGAGCAAAGATCGCCCAGCCGGTGCGGCGGATCACCCTCTCCGACTTCGCCGCCGTGCAGGGTGAGACCAAGACCATGACCCTCGTCCTCAAGGCCGAGGCCAACGGGTCCCTCGAGGCCCTGCGGAGCCAGGTCACCAAGCTCGAGGACCCCAACGTCACCATCAAGATCGTCGGTGAGGGGGTCGGCGCCGTTGGAGAGGCGGACGTCAACCTCGCCTCGGTCTCCGGCGCCATCGTCATCGGCTTCAACGTCCATCCCGACGAGCGGGCCAAGGCGGCCGCCGAGGAGCTCGGGGTCGACATCCGGTTCTACGACGTGGTCTACCAGGTCACCGACGACATCGAGAGATCGATCAAGGGGATGTACGAGCCCACCCTCATCGAGGTCTACCAGGGCCGGGCCGAGGTGCGGCGCGTCTTCATGGTGGACGGCAAGCCGGCCATCGCCGGCTGCCAGGTGATCGACGGCCGGATCACCCGCGCGGCTACCTGCACCGTCCGCCGCGACGGCCGCGAGGTCGGCCGCGGCAAGATCGATGCCCTCAAGCGGTTCCGCGACGACGTGCGCGAGGTTGCCCGCGGCTATGAATGCGGGATCAGCCTCGAGGGCTTCACCGAGTTCGCCGAGGGCGATGTCATCGAGACCCACGTCACCGAGCAGCAGAACCTCTGATCGTGCCCCTGACCATGCCTCATTCCAAGGATCGCGCTCACCCGCGGGCGGCGGGCCCGGGACGGTTCCAGCCGGTGCTGGGCGCGTCGTCACGCCCGCCGCGCCCGGAGCGCATCGCCGAGCAGCTGCGCCAGGAGATCTCGACGCTCATGGTCACCGAGATGAAAGATCCACGGGTGCGGCTGGCATCGGTCTCCCGGGTGAGGATCCCGCCCGACCTGCGCATCGCCACCGTCATGATCTCGGCGGTGGGCGACGATTCCGAGCGTCACGCGGTGGTCGCCGCCATGCGCCACGCGGAGGGCTACCTCCGCGCCCAGCTCGGCCACCGGCTCGAGAACCTGAAGAGTCCCCCGCACCTGACCTTCGAGCTCGACGAGTCGATCGCCTACTCGGTGCGGATCAGCGGCGTGCTGCGTGAGCTGGAGAGCGAGCACGGCCCGGACCCGGACGTCGACGTGGGAGAGGAGAGCCGATGACGGTCGCCCAGCTTCGCTTCCCGGGGGTCGACGATGCCGCTCGCGACATCCGCAGGCTCATCGACGACGCCCGGGAGATCGGCTGCCTGGCCCACAAGGACGCCGACGCCGACAGCCTGGGCTCCGCCCTCGCCTTCGCCGAGGCGCTCCGCGAGATGGGCAAGCGGGTGCACCCCCTGGTGCCCAGCCCGCTCCCGCTCGCGCTCCGCTATCTGCCCGGCTTCGAGACCATCACCCAGGAGCCACCGGCGCTGGATCTGCTCTTCACCTTCGACTGCGCCACGCCCCATCGGTTCGGGGACCGGGCCGGGCTGGTGGAGACCGTCCCGCACGTGGTGAACGTCGATCACCACGCCAGCAACCAGGGGTTCGGGGAGATCAACCTGGTCGACCCGGCGGCGAGCGCCACCGGTCAGATCGTCTACCGGCTGCTCCGCGCCATGGACTGCCCGATCTCCGCCGAGACCGCCACCAACCTCTACGCCGCCCTGCTCACCGACACCGGCAGCTTCCGGCACGAGAACACCACCGAGGCGGCGCTGCGGCTGGCCGCCGACCTGGTGGCCCTGGGGGCGGACGCCGGTTGGGTGGCCCTCAAGAGCTATAAGTCGCGCAGCATCCCCCAGCTCCGCCTCGAGGGCATGGCCACGGCGACGACGCAGAGCGAGAGCGGTGGCCGGCTGGTGTGGTCGGAGATCACCCTGGCGATGCTCGAGGAGGCCGGGGCCACGCTCCAGGAGGCCGAGGGCGTCATCGACCAGCTCCAGACCGTCGATGGCATGAAGATCGCGATCATCTTCAAGGAGGCGGGACCAGAGCTGGTCAAGATCTCGGTCCGGAGCCGCGACGAGGTCGACTCCACGCAGGTCTGCGCGCCCTTCGGCGGAGGCGGCCACCGCCGGGCTGCCGGCGCCGAGCTGCGTGAGCCCCTGGAGACGGCCCGCCGGCGGGTCCTGGAGGTCGCCCGCGCCCTGCTGCGGTCGCTGCCGTCGTGATGACGGCGTCGCCGGTGACCCCGCCCCGTCGCGGGGTGCTGAGTGCCGTGCTGGCCCTCAACAAGCAGCCCGGGCAGACCTCGTTCGACTGCGTCCGCCAGGTGCGCCGGATCTACGGCGAGCGGCGCGTCGGCCATGCCGGCACCCTCGACCCCATGGCCCAGGGGCTGCTCCCGCTCTGCCTCGGCGTGGCCACCCGTCTGGTCGACCACTTCCACCGCCAGACCAAGCGGTACCAGTGCACGGTCCGGCTGGGCGAGCGCTCCGACACCCTGGACACCGAGGGTGCCGTCACCCCCGGTGGCGACGCCGGGGGGCTGGACGCTGCCACCGTCGCGAGCGCCCTCCGCCAGTTCGTCGGCGAGATCTGGCAGGTGCCGCCGATGCACTCGGCCGTGCGCCACGAGGGCGAGCACCTCTACGACCTGGCCCGGCGCGGCGAGGAGGTCGAGCGCGCGCCCCGGCTGGCGCTGATCGTCAGCGCCGAGCTGGTGGGCTTCCGGCCGGGCCGGGTGGCCGAGGCCGACCTCGACGTCGAGTGCGGCAAGGGAACCTTCATGCGCGTCCTCGCCGGCGACCTGGGCGAGGCCCTCGGGGTGGGTGGCCTGCTGAGCTGGCTGGAGCGGACCCGCTACGGGAGCCTCGACCTCGCCGACGCGCACACCGTGGAGGAGCTCCAGCGGATGGAGGACCCGACCCTGGCGCTCCTGCCTCCCGAGGTCGCGGTCAGCTTCCTCCCGGCCGTCTTCCTCGGCCCACCGGCGGTCACCCTGGTGCGCAACGGCCAGGCGGTCTTCCTGCCCCGGGGCGCCGCGGGCCTCCCGCAGGGCGAGGTCCGAGCTCACGCCGCGGGCGGCGAGCTGATCGCGCTCGGGGAGCTCACCGGCTTCCGCTTCCGGCCCACCAAGGTGATGGCCGGCTGAGCGACGACGTGATGCAGAGACCTCATCCGTGCCCGTGACCCTGGAGCACTCCCTCGCCCCCAACCGCGGTCCGTCCCCCGCTCCGGCCGCCTGCACCATCGGCGTCTTCGACGGTGTCCATCGCGGCCACCAGCGGCTGCTCGCGGCGACCGTGGCCGCTGCCCGGGAGCTCGGCGGCATCGCCGGCGCCGTCACTTTCGAGCCCCATCCCCGCGCGGTCCTCGACCCCGCCAACGTCCCGCCCGAGCTCACCACGCTGGACGAGAAGCGCGAGCGGCTGATGGCGGCCGGGATGGACCGGGTGGTGGTCGTCAACTTCACGCGCGAGGTGAGCGAGTGGACCGCCGAGCGCTTCTGCGCGCGGCTGCTCGACCGTTTCGACCTCCGCCGGCTGGTCGTGGGACCGGGCTTCGCGCTGGGCCGCGACCGCCGCGGCGACATCGACTTCCTGCGCCGCTTCGGGGCCGAGCACGGGTTCACGGTCGACACCGTCCCGGCGGTGACCGAGGAGGGGGAGGCGATCTCCTCCACCCGGATCCGCTCGGCGCTGGTCTCGGGGGACGTCGAGATGGCCGCCGGCCTGCTCGGCCACCCGTACTTCCTCGACGGCACCGTCGAGAGGGGCGACCGGGTCGGATGGCGGCTCGGGTTCCCGACCGCCAACCTGGGGGTGGAGCCGGGCAAGTGCCTCCCCGAGCTGGGCATCTACAGCACTTGGGTCCGGGTCCGGGGGGAGTGGCGGGTGGCGGCGTCCAGCATCGGCTACCGTCCGACCTTCGGCGGGGACCGCCTCACCGTGGAGGCCCACCTGCTCGATTTCGACGCCGACATCTACGGGGAGAGGGTCCGCCTGGCCTTCGTCCACCGGCTGCGGGAGGAGCGGTGGTATCCGGACGAGGCCGCCCTGATCGCCCAGATGCGGCTGGACGTCGCGGAGACGCGGCGGCTGCTCGGGGCGCAGGAGCCACCGGCCGAACTCTGAGGCCGCTTTCGACCCGCTTCCATTCGATCGCGCGGCGGCGCACAGCCTCGGGCAGAGTGCTGCCCCGCCGGGCCAGTCGGGCCGCACCATTGGCGCGCCCCGTCGACGCCCTGATCGCCCCCACCGCCATGGCCAACGGTCCGCCCAGCCCTCTCACTGCCAGCCGGCCCGCCGCTGGCCCTCGAACCGCCGGCTGAGGCACGATTGGTTCGCGTGACCGCGGTGGACCCTGATGACGACAGCATTCGGCGCTACGTGGTTCGTAGGTACGCGTATGATCCCCAGCGCCGCGAACGGCGCCACCGCGTCGTAGCGGCCTTCGATGATGAGGCAGAGTTCCTGAGACTCTCCATGACGTCCCACAGGGCGGCCCGGAGGGGGACGCCTCGACTACCCGGGGGTGGTCCCAGGGGCAGGACGAGCGCGGGGACCCGGCGTGGCGGGGACGGGGCGCTGAGGTCGGCGCGACGAGGGCGATGGAACGGGTCGGCGCGAGCCTGCTGCTCCCTCAGCGCCCACGGGCTCACCGTCCGGCCTGCGCCCCATCGAGCCCGCTTCTCCACCCCCTCCGACCCCCGGCAGGGCAGAGCCATCCGTGTCGCGCAGGCCCTCCGCGTTATGGGCAACGGCAACGTGGTCACGCCCGGCGTGCTTGGCGGCATACATGGCCCGATCCGCCGCCGCCAGCAGCTGATCGAGGTCCAGGCCATGCTCGGGATGGGCGGCCACGCCCACGGAGACCGTGAGGCGGGCCAGCAGGCAACTACGCGGCATTGGGACCTTGCGCACCGCCAGCCGCGGGCTCTCCCGGACCCGCGCTGCCTGTTCGGCGCCGGCCGCGTGCAGGAGGACGACGAACTCCTCGCCGCCCAGACGCACCACGGCGTCGGTGCCGCGCACCGCTGCCCGGAGCTGCATCGCGACCCGCTGCAGGAGAAGGTCTCCGGCAGCGTGGCCGGCGCTGTCGTTGACCATCTTGAAATGATCGAGGTCGAGGAGGAGCAGGGCGACGGGCTGCCGATCTCGCGCGGCGCGACGGAGGTCCCGCTCGGCGGCATCCCGCAGCCAGCGGCTGTTGTAGAGGTGGGTCAGCGGATCGGTCATGGCGGCATTGAGCAACTCGACGTAGAGCTGGGCGTTGTGCCACGCCGATGCTGCGACATGGGCAAAGAGTGAGGCGGCCTCGAGGTCGCGAGCGCTGAAGCGCCCCGCCCCGACTCGCCAGCAGGAGATGATCCCCAGCTTGCGATCGCCGGCCACCAGGGGCAGGAGGAGGAGAGACTCTTTCACCACGGCGGTGCCGGGGACCTGTCGTGCAAACGGGTGGGTCGTCGCATCGGGGACGTTCTGAGCCGTCCCCTGGGCGAGCGCCCAGCCGCTCAGGCCGGCGTCGAGGGAGAAGCTGTCGGTGGCGCTGTCGGGCATCAGCCCCCGGAGGGACTCCACCGCGCCCGCTGGCCCCGAGTAGGTGCGGCGCAGCCGGACCGTCTGGCGCACCGAGCGGATGCCGTCGATGGGGATGCGAAGCCCGACCAGGCGAGTGGCGAACTCGACCGGGAAGGCATCGCCGGGAACGGTTCGGGCTTTGGCGGCCTGGAGGACGACGACGTCACCCTCCAGAGCGGCGACGATGCTTCCCAGGCCTAGGGTGTCGAGGGCGTCCACCACCTCCGCGGCGGCCGCCTCGGCGCCAAGCGCACTCGGCAATCGCTGACCGAGGCGGGCGAGGAACTCAAGGCGGGCCCGCAGGCTGGGGGTGTGGCCCATGCACACGCGAGTGTGACCCCGGCGATCGTATCGGGCGTCGCGGCCGCGTCGCCCTCCGGACAAGAAGCGCCGCCAGGAGCCTGATGTCAGCGATCAAGCCGCGCGGGATGAGCGAATGATCGCCCGCGACCTGTGAGCCGGGGGGCCAGGTTGGGGCCGACCTACCCCCATCGTGGGTTGACCCTGTGTTGGGGGACGCCACTCGACCGGCGGGGTAGGCGTAGGAGGTTCCAAGGAGGGCGGCCGCGGGTCGGTGCGAGTGTCGCT
>DNAU01000368.1 GCA_003491925.1 Chloroflexota bacterium | reverse complement strand
GCAGCCCACCACGGGCTTGCCCGCCGCAACCTGCTCACCAAGGCGGCGCAGGATCTCTTCTCGTGTGAATGCCATAGTCGTGACCTCCTTTTCCCCGCAAGCTCGCTCACGGGTCCGATGCACGCTGTCTATCCCAGCATCCCCAGCAGCGTCTCGACGGCGCGCTCGGAGAACGCCGGGTCGTTGATGTTCTCGGCCATCTTGATCACGGGGATGTCAGGCCGCAGGTTGGCCTCGATGGTGTCGAAGCAGGCCTGATCGGCCTCGGGATCCCAGAACTCGTGCCCCTGCGAGTCGAGCATGGAGACGCCGCCCAGCGGGAACAGGAACTTGACGGGCCCGGTTGCCGCGTTGGCCGCGGCGGCCAGGAGCTCGCCGATGCGCCGGTTCTCCTCAACATTGGTGCGCAGGAGCGTGACGTCTGGGTTCCACTGGTAGACGAGGCGACTCCGGTACCTCTCGGGAACCGTGGCGATACGACCGAAGTTGGCCATGTCCACGCAGCCCGGGACCAGGAGGACCGGAATCCCCGCCTTCGATGCGGCCATGCACCGGTCGGGGCCAGCGCTGAGCACGCCACCGCACACCTCGTCAGCGAGCTCAGTGGTCGTCATGTCGAGCAACGCCGTGATGTATCCGTCAGTGATCAGCTCCTCCATGGTCCGGCCTCCGGAGCCGGTCGCGTGGAAGACCAGCACCTCATAGCCCTTGGCTTCGAGGATCTCACGGGCATGATCGACTGCCACCGTGGTGTTGCCGAACATGGATGCCGCCAGGAGGGGCTTCTCACCAGTCGCGGCGGGCAGCTCGGCCTCAACCATGCCAGCGATCGCGCCCGCTGCGTTGGTGTAGATCCGCCGGCTGATCCGGTTGAAGCCGGCCACATCAACGATCGACGGCATGAAGGTGATGTCCTTTGATCCTGCGAACGGACTGACATCGCCTCCGCCTACCGTCGAGACCATGACCTTGGGCACGCCGACGGGGAGGCTGCGCATCGCGGTGGTGGCGATCGAGGTGCCGCCGGTTCCGCCCATGCCGATGATCCCGTCGAGCTTGCCGTCGTGATGCAGCTTCCGTACGACGACGGCCAGCCCCTCGGCCATGGCCTGCATCGCCTCGTCCTTGTGCTCTCCGGTGCTCAATCGCGCGAGGTCGCCGCCTCCGGCAGCGGCCACCTCGTTGCGCGGCACATCGGGGGCGAAGGCAGGGGCGCCCATCACCCCGAAGTCGACGACCAGGGTGGTCAGGCCTCGCTTCTCGAGCAAGCCCTTCACGTATTCGAACTCTTTGCCCTTGGTGTCGAGCGCACCAACGAGCACAACTGTCTTCGGCATCGCCACTTCCTCCATCCTTGGTAACCAGGACCACACCGTCAATCGGCTTCCATTGGCGTCTGCTCAGCCGCCCGCTGGGTTAGGTGCCCGAGTGCGGGAAGGTGATCTTCCGAATTCACCTTGGAGAGGCCGCCAACCGTCTGTCGGGGCACAGTGTTTGCGCCATAATCCCCTTTGCCCAGACATGGAATACTGCACGACGTGTCCCTCTGCCAGAGGGCTTGGTCGTAGATCAAGGTGGGACTGGCGCCCCTTGTCCTGCCGGTCCGTAAGGGGGTATAATCCCGAGGCTAAGCGAGGCTGTCGCAACCGCCTCGACGGAGAAGATCGCTCTGAGCCTCGTCGATGGCGTTGCGCGTTTCCGGGCACAATCGGCACCGCCCTCTGAGGTCAATGTATCCGGTGGCCAGCGCCGGCGCTCGGGGTTCGGGGGTTGCTCGAGGCCGTCATTCAGGGACGAGGAACGCCTCGCGCAGGGCCAGCTGAATCTCCGCATCGACGTGCAAACCGATGGCGAAGTAGCCCTCGATCGTCCCGAAGGAACTGGACACCTCCTCGCGGGCGGCGTCGAGGTAGTCGGGGACGACCCCCAGGAACGGCTGCAGGAGCTCAGGGTCGCCACCCCGGGCTGTGAAGGCGTCGATCATGGGCTCGACCAGCGGACGCAGGTAGGTCACACTGAGGAGGAAATCCTCCATCACCTGCTCGTACGGGACACCGAGGAGCAGGAGCAATGCAGCGGTCGCCCAGCCGGTGCGGTCCTTTCCCGTCGAACAGTGGTAGAGGGTCGGCCGGTTGGCCTCGTCGGCAATGTCCGTGAACAGCCGTCCGAAGGCGGCGCGGGCGCTGTCGAGCCGCACGAAGTCACGGTATTGGTCAGTCCACATGGCGATGCCTCGGCCCTCTCCGAGAAGCTCCCGAGCCAGCTCAGGATTCGACACCATCTCCATCAGTTGGGAGAACCTCCCGAGCATGGCGTCGCCGAGCACGTCGGCGACGACGGGCAGCGGGGGCCGCCACCCGACGTCCGCCAGGTTCAGCCTGCCGAGGGGCGCCAGCCCGGTGNNCTGCTCCGGTTGCGCGTGCCGCTCGGGATCGCTGCGCAGGTCGTACACGGTCCGGATGCCAAGCCGCGCAAATGCTCCAGCATCCTCATCCGCCAGATGGTTCAGGGCACTCGACCGATAGAGGAGGCCGGTCCGGACCCGATGGCCTTCGGCGGTGAGGTAGCCGCCGACGTCGCGAAGGTTGGGGATCGACGAGATCCCCTGGCTCTCACCCGCTGCTGTGGACGTGGCGCCCCCCCTCGGGGTGATCAATCGGTTCGCGTTGTCCACCGGCTGCACCGAGGCCATCAGGATGGACGGTATCCCATGGCTTCGGAGATCCGGCGTGCGCCGCCGGTCACCAGCTCGATGACGTGATCGCGGCGTGGATCCTCCAGGATCAGGGCGGTCAGACCGCCCACGGAGATCGCGGCTGCCACCTGTCCGGTGCTGTCGAAGATCGGTGCCCCGACCGAGCCCATGCCGACGGTCACATCGCCATCGCTGACCGCGTAGCCGGTGCGCAGGGTATCCCCGAGAAGCTCCAGGACCTCAGCCTTGGTGGTCGGGGACTGGGGAGTGAGGGTAGTGACCTCCACCGTCGCGAAGTACTCGTCCCAGTAGGCATGGGACAGGAAGGCGAGCACGGCGCGGGGGCCGGCACCGAGGTGCAGGGGAAGCGAGCCCCCCAGCTGGAGGTACATGGATCGGATGTGCAGGCCCTCGATGCGGTCGATGCACACCGCCTCGTGCTGGCGGCGGATCACCAGGTAGACGGTCTCCTCGAGGGCTTGGTGGATCTCCTCCATCACCGCCTTCGCGGCGTCGCGCACGTCAATGCGCAGCGCGGCCAGCGACCCGAGCCGGAACAGCTCGAGACCGAGGCGGTAAGTGCCCCGACGCGGGCCCCGCTCGACGAAGCCGAGCACGGCCAGCTCCTGGAGGAGGCGGTGCACGGTGGGGCGGGGCTCGCGGAGCCGGATGGAGAGCTCGCGCGCCGTCAGGTCGGAGCTCTCGCCGAGCTGGCTGAGCACCCGTCCCGCCTTGGTGAGGACATTCATCGCCCGACCCCCTCGGGCCATGGGATGACCCGCCGCGAACCCCGATCCCGGGCCGGTCGACGCGCGCGCGCGCCCAGCATCAATTGGGCTCGGGGAGCATCACATCGCGGACCAGGGCGTCCAGGGCGCCGACGGCGCCGATGAACTGGCGCAAGGTGCGCACCGTCGAGCCGAAGGTGTCGAACTCAGAGGGGGTCAGCCCGTCCTCCGCGTAGGCGCGCCGGAAATCGGCGAAGTGGCCGAGCAGCTGGTCCATCAGTCCCGGATCGACGGGGTCGTCGATCCGGGAGCGGACCTCGATGCCGCTGGCGTTGAACCGCTTCTGCCACGCGCAGGGGGGCGAGACGATCGCGTCGGCGCCGATCAACTCGCTCCAGTGCATGTGGTT
>DNAU01000009.1 GCA_003491925.1 Chloroflexota bacterium | reverse complement strand
TCCGCATCCTTCTCGACGAAGCCGACCTGCTGGAGGGTGCGCAGGATGCCGAACACCGTCCCCTTGGGCAGGCCGAGCTGGGCCGACATCTCGACCAGGCTCAGGCGGCGGGTCCGCCCCGCAAGCAGGCGCATGACCTGGGCCGCCCGCTGAATCGATTGGATCGGCCGCGGCATGCGGCTACCGTACTCGATTCGTAGGTCATTCTGAAGTGCCGGTTGACAATGCCCTACTGGGATGGATAATGGCGAACGCGTCTGGTGCCTTGGGAACCTCACAACGGCCTGAGGGAAGGGCCGCCGGTTCAGCGGGAGGAGGAGCTGGCGCATGAGAGCTGTGTCGTGCGACGGGCGCGGGGGTGCCGCCCGTTTTCCACTGGTGAGCCAAGTAATCGCTTGGGTCAATTGGAGGGTTTGGCATGGCTGATGAGTACCAACCGATACACGGCGCAGGGCGTCAGACGTTCGGTCTGAAAGGGCTCTGGGGCGAGTTGTCGGCGGAAATGTTTGGGACGTTTGTCCTGATCTGCTTCGGCGACGGGTGTGTCGCCATGGCAGTCGCTGCCCTCAACTCCTCGGGTAGGGCCGCCACCCCCACCACCATCTTCATGGCCAGTGGCGACTGGCTGCTGATCACCTTCGGATGGGCGTTCGCCGTCATGGTGGGCGTCTACGTCGCCGGCGGCATCAGCGGGGCACACATCAACCCGGCCGTGACCCTGGCCCTGGCGGTCCGGCGCCGCTTCCCCTGGGGCCACGTGGTCCCCTACTGGATCGCCCAGGTCGTCGGAGCCTTCCTCGGCGCGGCGCTGGTGATGTGGGTCTACCGTGACTCCATCGCCGCGTACAACACGGCAGCTCACCTCGTCCCGTCGGCCGGGAACGCGCTGGCCAGCTACTCGATCTTCGCCACCTTCCCCTCCCCGGTCTTCCACGGGGGCATAGGGGGACCGTTCCTCGACGAGGCGGTGGGTACCGCTCTGCTTGTGCTCGGCGTGTTCGCGGTCACTGACGCCCGCAACACCGCCCCGCTCAGCAACATGGGGCCGCTCATCGTCGGCTTCATCGTTTTCGCAGTCGGCACCTCCTTCGGTGCCCAGACCGGGTACGCGATCAACCCCGCCCGTGACTTCGGACCGCGCCTCTTTGCCTTCATCGCAGGCTACGGCCAGGTCGCGCTGCCCGGGACCTTCAACAACGGCGCCGGCTTCTCGTTCAGTAACTACTTCTGGATCCCGATCATCGGTCCTCTCTTCGGTGGGTGTGTTGGCGGCATCCTCTACGACTTCTTCATCGGCGACGTGCTCCACGCCCGCAAGAGCGGCACGGCACAGGCAGTGGCGTCCGAACCGGGCCGGGCCGAGCCCAACGTCCAGCCTGAGCGCCTGTAGCAGGCAATAAGATGAAGAAGCTGATCAACCGCGTCGAGGACGTCGTCAAAGAGGAGCTGGAAGGCGTCGTCGCCGCTCACTCCGACCTCGTGCGGGTGCACTTCGCACCCAACTACGTGGTCCGGGCCGACGCACCGGTCAGCGGCAAGACGGCGATCATCTCCGGCGGCGGCTCGGGCCACGAGCCGATGCACGGGGGTTTCGTGGGGATGGGCATGCTCGATGGGGCCTGCCCCGGTGAGGTGTTCACCTCGCCGACCCCCGACCAGATCCTGGAGGCCACCAAGGCGGTCAGCGGCGGCGCCGGGGTGCTCCACATCGTCAAGAACTACACCGGAGACATCCTGAACTTCGAGATGGCCGCCGACCTCGCCAAGGCCGATGGCATCGAGGTTGAGGCGGTCGTCATCAACGACGACGTGGCGGTCCAGGACAGCCTGTACACCGCCGGGCGGCGGGGGGTCGGGGCCACGGTGCTCGCGGAGAAGGTCTGCGGCGCCGCGGCGGAGGCTCACCGCTCGCTCAAGGACGTCGCCGAGCTGTGCCGCCGGGTCAACGCCAACGGGCGGAGCATGGGCATGGCCCTGACCTCCTGCACCGTGCCCGCGGCCGGCAAACCGACCTTCGAACTGGGCGAGCAGGAGATGGAGATCGGCATCGGCATCCACGGCGAGCCGGGTCGCGAGCGCCGCGCGCTGGCGAGCGCCGACGAGATCGTGGAGGCGCTGACCAAGCCGATCGTCGAAGACCTGCCGTTCAAGCGCGGCGACTCGGTGCTCGCGTTCGTCAACAGCATGGGCGGCACCCCACTCATCGAGCTCTACATCGTCTACCGGGCGCTGGCGCGCTACCTCGACGGTGTGGGCGTGAAGATCGACCGCAGGCTGATCGGGCCCTACATCACCTCCCTGGAGATGGCGGGCTGTTCCATAACCCTGCTCCGTCTCGACGACGAGATGACCAAGCTGTGGGACGCACCCGTCAACACCCCAGGGCTGCGCTGGGGAGTCTGAGCAGCAGAAGAGATCGGTTAGAGGGCAGCGGCGATGGCCATCACGTATGAGCAGGGACTCTCCTTCGTACAGGGCTTCGCCGCTGCCATAGCCGAGAACAAGGATTACCTGACCGAGTTGGACTCCGCGATCGGCGACGCCGACCACGGGACCAACATGAACCGAGGCATGCAGGCAGTGCTGCCCAAGCTGGGCTCCCTGGAGGGAGCCGACCTCGGCCAGCTGTTCAAGACCACCGCCATGACCCTGATCTCGACGGTGGGAGGAGCAAGTGGACCTCTGTACGGCACCCTCTTCCTACAGCTGGGAACCAGCATCGCAGGCCAGACCGAGCTGTCGGCCGAGGGCTGGAGCCAGGCCCTGGAGGCCGCCGTCCAGGCGGTGCGGGCACGGGGCAAGGCCGAGCTCGGAGACAAGACCATGATCGACGCCCTGCAACCGGCCGCCGACGCGCTGCGCGCCGCGGCCCAGGACGGGACCTCACTCGACGCGGCGCTGGCCGCATGCGAGGCGGCGGCCGAGCAGGGCATGGTGGCCACCATCCCGCTGGTGGCGCGGAAGGGCCGGGCGAGCTACTTGGGAGAGCGCAGCGCCGGGCATCAGGACCCCGGGGCCACCTCGTCCTGGCTGCTGGTCCGGGCAGCTCGACAGGCATTCACCACCGATACGTGAGCTGGGAAGCAAGGAGAACGCATATGGCCGAATACGTCGGGGCGCTGGACCAAGGAACCACCAGCACCCGTTTCATGATCTTCAACCACTCGGGCGGAGTGGTCGGCATCGACCAGAAAGAGCACGAGCAGATCTACCCGAAGCCGGGCTGGGTCGAGCACGACGCCCTGGAGATCTGGACCCGCTCCCAGGAGGTCATCCGGGGCGCGCTCCAGAAGACCGGCATCAAGGCCTCCGACCTGGCCGCGGTCGGGGTCACCAACCAGCGCGAGACCGCGGTGGTCTGGGACCGCAAGACCGGCAAGCCGGTGCACAACGCCATCGTCTGGCAGGACACCCGCACCGA
>DNAU01000040.1 GCA_003491925.1 Chloroflexota bacterium | reverse complement strand
GTTGAAGATCCCCTTGGAGTTCACCCGGTAAAGTCCGTTGAAGTCGCTCTTGTTGAGGAACATGAACCGAGCTGCCCGCTCCACGGGGGAGAGCAGAGAAGGCGCGAGAGACCGGTACTGCAAGAAGACGTCCTCTGGGTTCTTTCGATAGGCCTCCTCGATGTCTTTGAGCACACCTATCAAACCAGCCGCGTCGTCGCGCACCACCTGCCAGCTCACGACGAGCTCGGAGTTCAGGTCGTTGAGGTGGGCCCACCGCGGAGCGAGCTCCCAGTAGAACGACCCCGCGCCCACGAACGGCTCGTAGTACCGGTCGCGGTCGGCGCGCCACGGCCTCGGCACCCGCTTGAGCAGCTCGGGGAGGAGCTGACGCTTCCCTCCGGCCCACTTCACGAAGCTCCTGGGCCGCGGCCCAGCCTCCGCGGCCTCCGCGCTCGCCCTGCGCGACCTCGACTTCTTCGACACTACCGTTGCGATCATCGATCTCCTCCGTTGTGCCCGCGACTTGACTTGGACCCGCGAGCTGGCCTGCACCGACTCTCCACCGAACCCAGCTGCTCCGACAGGATCTTGTGGCTGTCGCAGTATATTATCCCGCAGCGGGCGCACTTCCACTGAGGCTTGCGCGGACAGCACGCCTCCGTGAGGCCAGACTTCGGCGTGACCACGACGACCTGCTTCCAGCAGGCCGCCCACCTACGCCACTTCGGCCGGTGGGTCCACGCGTGCCGGCACCTGGGCTTCCTGCCCGTGATGCGAACAGAGGTCCTGACCATCGCTCCCGAGTGGTTGATCAACTCCAAGCGGATCACGTCCCCCGCTCGCAGATCTCGCGAGGTAGCGAAGGGAGCGTCGTTCAACCACATGTTGAACGAGACCTTCCCCGCGAACGTGCCGTCGAAGATCACCTTCTCCGGCACGAATGGATGCGTGACGACCTGGTCGGCCCTGGTCACCTCGTAGGGCGGTGCCACGAGCTCTCCCAGGCTCAGGGTGACGTGCTCAGCCACGACTGTCTCCTTTGCGAGGCCGGCCGGGCCGCCTGACCGGCAGCTCCGCCAGGTTGATCTTGAGGCAGCGCAGGCGGGAGTAGAGGTACCCCCGCCGCACGCGCAGGAGGGCGGCCGCCTCCTTGCGCGAGCCCCCGCACGCCTGGATGGTCTTGATGAGGATCACCCTCTCGTACGCGGCCATCATCTCGGCGAGCGACGCCGGCTGCCTGGGCGCGGGAGCGCTCGGTCGGGGAGGGGAGGGGATCGTCACTCGGCCTCCTCGTCGTCTCCGTAGCCCATGTTGACCGCCTGCTCGTAGAACTGCAGCTTCAGCTCGTGCCAGAACCCCAGCACCGTCCCCCGGCGCTTGTAGCGGTGCTTTTCCGACGTGTTCAGCATGGTGTAGACGTCGTGGTACGTGAGCCCGGTCCGGAACCTGTCGTACCCGGGCAGGTTCTTGTTCCGCCCCCACCGGCTCGGCATCTCATCCCAACATCCCGCCGCTTACCATGTGATTGAAAGCGGGCGTCTTCCCGTACGACGAGCTCTTCCAGTGGCGGATCCACTCGCGCAGTCCGCCCGGCCCCGGGTCCCTCACCGTGAGGAGGGAGCTCGTCCTGCCGGTAGCGAGGCACTCTACCTCCGCGTCGGCCACCGGACCCTCATCATAGAACTCCGGTATCCGGAGCTCGTAGCACAGCTGCATGTCCTTCACGGTCCCCTCGCTCCGGCGCGCCCGTTCGAGCCCCACCGTGACCGCCATGGCGTGGCAGGTCGACAGTATCTGCAGGGAAGCCTCGTCGAGGAAGTGACCGGGGAAGGTGCCCTGCATGTGGCGGTACATCGAGTGCCATATGACGGGGACGGCCCCCATCTCGGCGATCAGGACGCCCAGGTCTACCGCCCGCCGCACGTTGATCTCCATGTCGTACTCCGTGGGACCCCGGAAGGGACCGCCGACGTACACGCGAGGCATCGTGAAGCTCACCGGGCTACCCACGAGACCGACCTCCTTTCTGCTTCTTGACCCTCGTCTTCTTCGCCGCGGGGAAGTAGACGTCGTCGATCTCTACGTCCCCCGCGTTCAGGAGATCGTCAGCGTCGATGTGGATACCACTGAACAACTCGAAGTCGTCCAGGCTCATGGGCAGGTCGAGGTCCCTCATCGCCTTCCGCTTGTGCTCCGGGACCTCGACCTTGAGGTGTCCCTGCAGCTCGAAGCAGACCGTGACCGTCATCGTAGGTCCCCGCCACGCCTCGGCGGTGTCCCCGCCGGGGGACGCTCGGCCGGGCCCGGAATTCAAGTACTTCGCATTTTCACCCATAGTCGATCTCCTCTCATACAGCTGCCGCCAGCATGGACCTGGTCACCGTGTCGAAGCTCTCCCTGATCTCCGCCTCGAAGTCGAAGCCGCTGGGCAGCCGGTCGCCCGAGCGCAGCTCGTCGACGCTCCAGGGCCTGGTCTCGCCGTCGGGGTAGTGGAACCTCTTCGACAGCATCTCGAAGGTGAGGGCCTTGATCACGAGCATCTCGAACGGGGCCGTCGTGTACTGGCCGTCCACCATGGTGCGGTAGAGCTCCCGCATGCGGGTCATGCGCTGCACGCCGATCCGGTCGCCGGCTATTATCTTGTCGAGCTTGTCCCAGGCCTCCTGCCCCCGCCCGAGCGAGAACCCCTTCGCCTTGGTGAGGCGCTTGGGCTTGAACGTCCCGTCCTTCTGCAACTCGAACCCCTCACCGCGGTAGATCTTGGGCGCCACGAACTCGGCCCACTCCATCTTCTTCTCGAGCTTGAGGGCGCCGAGCTTGTCGCCCGTCTTCAGGTCTGCTTTCGTCGACAGGCTGTCGGTGTTGTGCAGCAGCACCCTCCCGAGCCCGTCCACGAACGTGTGTGCTCCCTCCACCTCCAGGTCGTACACGTAGTCGTCCGTCACGTGGGTGTACACCTTCGTGACCCTGCCCGGGCGCTCGCTGCCGACCGGGTGCTCGCGCAGCGCATACGCGTCCTTGTCCGGACGATAGAGTATGGAGTGCGCGAGGCCGTGCTGGCTCATCAAGAATGACATGCCGGCTGCCAGGTGCTGGGAGTTCGTGGTGTATATCTCTCGATCTCCACAATGATCTATGGACCCGTCGCCCTCGACCATCTTGTCCCAGAACACCTTGAAGTCCCGGTCGTCGAGCTCGTACAGGAAGGAAGGCAGCTTCCTCCCCCTCGAACCGTAGATGCCGCCCAGCTCCCCGAACAAACACGCAAGTAGGCCCGCCCCGCTCCTCAAGTAGTACACGTTCGACCCCTCGCTCCACAG
>DNAU01000215.1 GCA_003491925.1 Chloroflexota bacterium | reverse complement strand
ATTACTGAGACGTTCCACTAGGCTGGCATCGTTGGCCCCCACCCGCGTTCCCCACCGAGGAGCAGGCTCATGAAGGCGGTGCTCATGGCTGGAGGCGAGGGCACCCGCCTCCGACCCCTGAGCAGCCAGGCCCCCAAGCCGATGGTGCCGGTGGTCGGCACCCCGGTGATCGAGCACAACCTGCGGCTGCTCCGCGACCACGGCATCACCGAGGTCGTGGTCACCCTTCATCACCTCGGCTCCGAGATCCGCAACCGCCTGGGGGACGGCGGCGACCTGGAGATGACCATCGACTACGCGGTGGAGGAGCGGCCACTGGGGACGGCGGGCAGCGTGCGCAACGCGGCGCACCTGCTCGACGACACGTTCCTGATCCTGAGTGGCGACTGCCTCACCGACATCGACCTCTCCCGGGTGATCGCCGCCCACCGTGACCGGGGTGCGCTCGCCTCCCTGGTGCTGACCGCGGTGCCCAACCCGCTGGAGTTCGGGGTGGTCATCACCGGCTCCGACTCGCGGGTGGAGCGCTTCCTGGAGAAGCCGTCATGGGGGGAGGTCTTCTCGGACCACGTCAACACCGGGATGTACGTCGTCGAGCCCGAGGTCCTGGATCGGATCGAGCCGGGGGCCGTCGCGGACTGGTCCCAGGACGTCTTCCCCGCGATGCTCGACCGCGACGAGCAGCTCTACGGCTTCGTCGCCGACGGCTACTGGTGTGACATCGGCACCATCCCCTCCTTCCTCCAGGCCAATTGGGACGCGCTCGCGGGCCGGGTCCGCTGTCACATCCCGGGACATCGTGAGGGCGACGTCTGGATCGGTGAGGACGTCGAGCTGGGGCTGGGCTCGGTCATCGACGGTCCGGCGTTCCTTGGCGACGAGGTCAAGCTCAAGGAGGGCACCCACCTCACCGGCCCGGTCATCGTCGACAAGTACTCGGTCATCGACGATGACGCGCGCGTCGCCAACTCGGTGATCTGGCCCCACACCTACATCGGCGAGGGCTGTCTGGTCCGCCAGGCGGTGATCGGTCGCGGCGTCACCATCAAGAACAACACGGTGGTGGAGGAGGGCGCCGTCGTCGGTGACGACTGCGTCATCGGCAAGGGCTCCCGGATCCAGGCCGGGGTCCGGATCTGGCCCCACAAGGAGATCGCGCCGGGCTCGACGGTCAACGAGTCGGTGGTCTGGGCGGGGGAGTGGCGGCGCGGGCTCTTCGCGTCGTGGGGGATGACCGGCCTGATCAACATCGAGCTGACCCCGGAGTTCTGCGCCCGTCTCGGCGCCGCCTTCGCCGCCACCCTCCCCCGCGGCGCCACGATCGCGGTCGCCCGTGACCACGCGCGCAGCTCGCGGATGATCAAGCGCGCCCTGATCTCGGGGATGGTGAGCGGTGGCGCCCGGGTGCGCGACCTGGAGGAGCTGCCGGTGCCGGTGACCCAGTTCGCGACCCGGTACGGAAGATCGGAGGCGGGCGTCCACGTCCTGGTCTCGCCACTCGACCAGCGCTCCGCCGACATCCGCTTCTTCGACCGCGAGGGCCTGCCCATCGACAAGCGCTCGGAGCGCCGGCTCGAGGGCCTCTACTACCGGGAGGACTTCCGCCGCGCCGCCTTCTACGAGATGGGCGACATCGAGGAGAACGTCACCGCGCTGCCCGACTACGTCCAGCACCTGCTGGCGAGCGTCGACGCCGAGGCGATCCGTGCCGCCGGCTTCCGCCTGGTCATCGACTACGACTACAGCCAGGCGTCCCAGGTGCTCCCCGACGTGCTCCACCGCCTTGGCGTCATCACGGTGCCCCTCAACGCCGGTGTCGCCGAGGGCCCGCGCCACCGCACCGTCCCCGAGGAGACCGCGCTGATCACCCGAACCGTGCACGCCGACCTCGGCTGCCTCTTCAACCCGACCGGCGAGCGGCTCGAGGTCATCGACGACCAGGGATGCGTGCTGACCGGCTACCAGCTCTTCGGCCTGCTGGCGCGCTGGTGGGCGCATCGCGGCGAGATGCTGGCGCCGGCCAGCGCCCCCCAGTGGTTGCGCGGTCTGGTCGAGGAGCAGAGTTGCGGCTTCGTCGCCACGATCGGGGAGCCGAACCAGGTGCTGCGGGCCGCGGCATCCCCCGATGTCTGTCTGGCCACCGATGGCGAGGGGGGGATGGTCTGGCCCTACTTCTTCGGTGCCTTCGACGCCATGTACACCCTGGTGAAGCTGCTCGAGCTGCGCGCCGCCGCGGGGGAGCCGATCTCGACGGCCACCGCTGGGCTGCCGCGGGCCGCCTATCTCACCGCCACCGAGTTCGTCCCCTGGGAGGCCAAGGGGCGGGTGATGCGCACCCTCCTCGAGGAGCATCGCGATCACGAGGTCGACCTCGTGGACGGGATCAAGGTGTTCGTCGACGACGGCTTCGTGCTGGTCCGGCCCGACCCCGACGAGCCGGCCTGTCACATCGTGGCGTCGGTGGGCGACGAGGCGCGCGGGCACGCCCTGCTCGACGACTACCGATGGCGGGTGCGCGAGGCCCGGGGCGACGCCGGCTCCGCGGCCGACACCAGCCTGGTCGGCGAGCCGGCTTCCA
>DNAU01000145.1:1609-3608 GCA_003491925.1 Chloroflexota bacterium | reverse complement strand
ATCGTCTTCATGGACGAGGTCGACAAGATCTGCGGTCCCGCCCCCGACCACGGTCCCGACGTCAGTGGCGAGGGGGTCCAGCGCGACCTCCTCCCCATCCTGGAGGGATCGGTGGTCCACACTCGCTACGGGTCGGTGCGCACCGACCACATCCTCTTCATCGCCGCCGGCGCTTTCAACGTCGCCCGGCCGAGCGATCTGATCCCCGAGTTCCAGGGCCGCTTCCCCATCCGGGTCGAGCTGAGCCCGCTCAGCGAGAGCGACCTCCAGCGCATCCTGACCGAGCCCAACAACGCGCTGACCAAGCAGTACGAGGCGCTGCTCGGCACCGAGCAGGTGGAGCTCGCCTTCACCGAGGATGGGGTCGCGGAGCTGGCGCGCCAGGCGCATCGGGTCAACGAGCAGGACGAGAACATCGGCGCGCGGCGGCTCTTCACGATCATGGAGAAGGTGCTGGAGGAGGTCTCGTTCCATGCCGAGGACCACGCCGGCAGCCGGGTGGTGGTCGACGCCGCGATGGTCCGTGCGCAGCTGAAGGACCTGATCAGCGACGACGACATGCGCCGCTACATCCTCTGACGGCGCGCGGATGCGAGTGATCGCCTGACGGCCCGCCGGTGCCGGTGACCGCCCCACGGCACGCCGGTGCGCGCGACCGGTTGATGGCGGTGCCCGGGCTGACCGGGCGACGGCATGCTGGTGCGGGTGACGGGTCCGCGCGAGATGGGAGTTCCGGAAGGCCGTGGGGGCGGTAGACTGACCGCGCGACGGGCCGGTGGCCGGTGGCCGGTCGCACCGGTCGCCATCCCGAGGCAACCAGGAGCGCGATAGTGGCCGTCCCCGATCCTCCTCAGTACCCCCCGCCCCCGCCGCCGCCTCCGCCGGCCCTCGCGCCACCACCCCCGCCGCCGCCACCGGCGCTTCCGGCAGCGCACGGGCAGCAGATCGATCTCAACGCCGTGCTCCGCGGTGTCACCGTCAGCGACAGCCTGATCGGGAGCGGCCTCCTCCTCCTGCTGGTCTTCTCCTTCCTGCCCGGGTGGATCCAGGCATGGTTCTCATGCCCCGCCGGCGACATCTACTGCGCGTCGCGCTCGGTGACCTCCGACTCGCTCTGGGAGGGCTTCGGCTTCCTGCCCGCGCTGCTCATCGTGGTGGCGATCGGCTGGTTCGTGGCCAGGAGGCTCCCCCAGGTCCACCTCGACCTCCCGGCGCCGGACACCGTGATCTGGCGGACAAACTGGATGGCCTTCGCGGGGGTCGAGATCGTCTTCTTCCTGCTCCACTGGCAGATCGAGGGCGGAGAGTACACGTCCCTCAACTACTCCACCCTTCCCGGCTGGGCGCTCTGGGCGTCGATCGTTTTCGCGGTGGCCGTCGGCTTCGGCGGCTACCTGGAGTACAGGGGAGACCGGCGGCCACTGCTCGGCGCAGGCACGTCCGCCGCCGCGGTCCCGCTCGGGCCGGGCGCGGGCGAGAGCGTGCTGCGTCCCCTGGCGGTGAGCCGGGGAGGGCTGGCGTCGGGTCGGGGGCCATCCGGCCCACCGCCGCCGGCGCCGCCGGTGCTCGCGGCCGGCACCCTCTCGCCCGACCGCTCGCAGTGGTTCGACGGTACCGTCTGGCAAGACGCGTCGCTGAGCGCGCCCCCCGGCGCCCTGCGCTCACCGGACGGCAACCACTGGTGGGACGGCACGACCTGGCGGCAGCTTCCGGGCTGGAGGATCCGGAGCAGCGCCGGCTCGCCCCCACGTCACCCGGGCGGCCCGTAGGGCACCGGTCAGGCTCACAGAGCGCCGGTCAGCTGGAGGGCGGCGGCGGCAACGAGGAGCTGCAGCCTGCTGAGGGGTGATCCCGCTCGCCGTGGAGGTGGACCGCACCCTCACCCGGGTTGGGGGGAGCGCTGCCGGGACCCGCGGGAGGGTCGTATGCCACAATTCGGGCTGATTTCACACGCCCGGTCCACGCGACGGCGGGTGCCCCTCGGGGTCGCCGCCGCGGT
>DNAU01000145.1:0-1450 GCA_003491925.1 Chloroflexota bacterium | reverse complement strand
GTTCACTTCGGCCACCAGACCAGCCGGTGGAACCCCAAGATGCGCGACTACATCTTCACGTCGCGCGATCGTGTCCACATCATCGATCTCGCCAAGACCCAGGCGATGCTGGACGAGGCCTGCGACTACGTCCGCGAGCTGGTGTCCGGCGGCCAGAAGGTGCTCTTCGTCGGCACCAAGAAACAGGCCCAGGACGCCATCGTGGAGGCCTGCGCCCGCACCGGTCAGCCCTACGTGGTGCATCGGTGGATGGGCGGGATGCTCACCAACTTCTCGGTCATCCAGCGTCAGCTCAAGCGGCTCACCGAGCTGCGCTCCATGAACGAGCGGGGCGACTTCGAGCGGATGAGCGGCAAGGAGGCCAACGCCAACAAGGACGATCTGGAACGACTGGAGCGCAGCTTCGCCGGGATGGTCGAGATGAAGCGCCTCCCGGGCGCCCTCTTCGTCATCGACTGCAAGAAGGAGCGGCTGGCGGTCAACGAGGCCAACAAGCTCGGGATCCCCATCGTGGCGGTGGTCGACACCAACTGCGACCCCGACCTGATCCAGCACGTCGTCCCCGGCAACGACGACGCCATCCGCTCCTGCCGGCTGATGGTCAATGCCATCTCCGACGCCATCCTCGAGGGCCAGCGCCTGCTCAGCGAGCGCGAGCTGCGTGAGCGCGCGGAGACCGAGGCTGCGGCCGCGCGGGCGGCGCTCGCCGAGTCGGAGAGCGCGGACGTCGCCGAGCCGGAGAGCCCGCCCCCGGCCGCCGGAGCGAAGGAGCCGGCCTCCACGGAGGCGCCCGCGGTCACGCCGACCGTGGCCGCCGCCACCGCGCCCGCCCCCGCCGCCACGGAGGAGAGCTGATGGCCGAGGTTCCCGCGAGCCAGGTGAAGGAGCTCCGCGACCTGACCGGAGCCGGGATGATGGACTGCAAGCGCGCCCTGGTGGCGTCCAACGGCGATCTGGAGCGGGCCAAGGACTGGCTCCGGGAGCACGGCGTGGCCAAGGCCGCCGCCAAGGAGCACCGCTCCACCAACGAGGGCGTGATCGGGGCCTACCTGCACGGCGTGGGTGGCATGCCTCCCAAGGTCGGCGTGCTGATCGAGGTGGACTGCGAGTCCGACTTCGTCGCCAAGACCGACGACTTCAAGAAGCTGGCCCGCGAGCTCGCCCTGCAGGTGGCCGGTGCCAACCCGGCCTATGTCCGCCCGGAGGACGTGCCCGAGGAGCTCCTGGAGCGGGAGCGCAGCGTCTTCCGCGCCCAGGCGGAGGGCAAGCCGGCGGCGATGGTGGAGAAGATCGTCGAGGGCAAGCTGGCCGCCTACTACGAGACGATCTGCCTCCTCGAGCAGTCCTGGATCCGCGACGAGAAGCACAAGAAGAAGGTCAAGGAGCTGGTCCAGGAGGCGGTGGCCAAGCTGGGCGAGAACATCACCGTGGCCCGCTTCGTCCGCTACCA
>DNAU01000112.1 GCA_003491925.1 Chloroflexota bacterium | reverse complement strand
CCGGGCAAGGTCAGCGCCGGCGGACGGGATGGTCTTCCCGGGGAGCGACGGGACCCTCATGCACTCCCAGACCCTCGGCCGGGCCTTCCACACCCACCTGGAGCGGGCTGGGCTGCCGCCGATGACCTTCCACGCGCTCCGCGATGCGGCGGCCACGCTGATGCTCCAGGGCGGTGTCCCCGCCCATGTGGTGAGCCGCATCCTCGGCCACGCGTCGGAGGCGATCACCCTCTCCGTCTACGCGCATGTCACCCGCGGCATGGAGGCCCAGGCGGCCGCCGCCGTCCAGGCCATCTTCGGGTAGGGGGGAGGTGCCGCCTCCTGGTGGGGATATCCACAAGCCACTAACTCGCATTCTGCGAGAGTTACAGGCGTCTCTATGTCTGATAGTATGAGGCCGACACATCGCACAGGGCGGGAGTTGTTGGTATGACGATATCTCAACCGGCCGGCATCGGCTCTCGAGGTCGCTCTGAGTTGGCCGCAGTCCTTGGAAACGGGCAGCGGTTCGTTCGGCCCGCCGATGTCGCCTCCAAGCTGGGTATCGACCCCCAGGACGCGGCCAAGAGGCTTTCCCGTTGGACATCGGAGGGCTGGCTCCGAAGGGCGCGGCGTGGCCTGTATATCCCGGTCCCGCTCGATGCGAGCAATCCCGCAGCTTGGTCGGAAGATGCGCTGGCCGTGGCCGCAGCCGTCTGGTCGCCCTGCTACTTCACGGGATGGACGGCTGCCAGCTACTGGTCGCTGACGGAACAACTGTTTCGCACCACGGTGCTGAAGACGAGCCAGCGAGTTCGAAGTTCGACAGTGGTCCTTCTTGATCACGAGTATCTCGTCCGACATGTACCAACCCCCGCAATGACGTGGGGGCTCAAGACCGAATGGCAGCGGGAACTCCGACTCAAGATGGCGGACCCGGCCCGGACGGTCATAGACGTCTTGGACGAGCCACGGCTCGGTGGCGGCATTCGCCACTGTGCCGAGATCCTCGCCACGTACCTGCACGACCACGATGCGGGGCTCCTCATCGAATATGGCGATCGCCTCGGCAACCGGACAGTCTTCAAGCGGCTCGGTTACCTGTTTGAAACGCTCCACCATGACAACCCCTCCCATATCGCAGCCTGCCGCGCACGACTCCCAGAAGGAGTGTCAGCGCTCGATCCGGACGGGCCGCCCAAGGGGGCACGACTGATGCGATGGCGGCTTCGCCTCAACGTTGAAGTCCACGCTGAGGTGCCGACGTGATCCCGTCGCGCGAGATTCTTGATCTCCGCGCCGAATGGTCACTCGATCCGGGAATCATCGAGAAGGACTACGTCCTCGGGTGGCTTCTGGCCGGGATAGCGACTCAGCCGCTGCTCGCCCAATCGTGGGTGTTCAAGGGTGGCACGTGCCTTCGGAAGTGCTACTACGAGACGTATCGCTTCTCGGAGGACCTCGATTTCACCATCGTGAACAGCGGCCCCGAGGCGCCAGAGGACCTGGTACCCATCTTCCAGTCGATTCGTGACTGGTTGCAAGAAGAATCGGGAGTCAGCCTCGTGGTTGACGGCACTTCATTCCGACGCCGACGGAATTCGCGAGGCAAGCCGACCACTCAAGGTCGCGTTGCCTATCGCGGGCCAAGTGCTCCTCGGCAGCTTCCCAAGGTGAAGATCGACATCACAAGCGATGAGGTCCTCGTCCTCCCCGGGGTCTTCCGGCCGATTGGGCACCAATACAGTGACGCACTCCCCACGGGGCAAGGAGCCTTCTGCTACTCACTCACTGAGGTCTTCGCCGAGAAGCTTCGCGCGCTCGCGGAACGATGCCGGCCTCGCGACTTGTATGACGTGGTTCACATGCATCGTCACCCGGACTTGATTGGGCGAGCTGCGGATGTTGCGGAGGTGCTCGCCAGGAAGTGCCGCCATGCTGACATCGAAGTGCCAACACTCGAAAGCATTCGTTCCTCGCCCTTTCGTGATGAGATAGAGGCCGAGTGGACGAACATGCTCGCTCACCAGCTTCCCAGCCCGCTGCCACCCTTCAGTGGCTTCTGGGATACGCTCGATGCCGTCTTCGCGTGGCTCGCGGGAGAGGTTTCCTCTCCAGCTCCCCCGCGCGTCCAACGAGGGGACCTCGATCCCGAGTGGGTTCCCCCAAAGGCGATCACTTCCTGGCGTCGAGGGTTCCCTATGGAACTGATCCGGTATGCAGGCGCCAACCGCCTCAAGGTGGACATCGACTACCGGGCCGAAGATGGCCGCCAGGGCCCGCGTCGCGTAGAGCCATATTCACTGCGACGGACCAACGACGGGAACCTCCTCCTGTTCGTGGTGAATGACAGCGGGGCACTGCGAGGCTATCGGGTGGACCGGATCGCCGGAGCGCGGCCGACTAGCGACACGTTTGTCCCGCGGTACCTGGTCGAGTTCTAAGCGCCGCAGTGGTGGATGATCCGGACCAAGGGGCGCACGGCTGCACGCCGTGCCTGTCGACTCCGTTCGGCTTCTGGGCTCACGACGTGGGTCGCCTGAGGTCACGGAGGTGCTCGGCAGCCTCTTCCCCGCGGACACCGAGATGGCGCAGGTCGGCGAAGATCCGCGGCCAGGGGGCGAGCCACAGACCATCGGTGTCTGTGGTGAGATGGCGCATTCCAGCGCTCGGGAACGGTCGGAGGATCAATCGGCCGCCGGTCATCGGCTCGCGACCGCCAGCCTCGGCCACAAGGCGCAACGCGGGCTCGGTGCGGGCGTCGACAAAGACGTCGGCGGAGGAGACAGTGGTCAGCAAGGGGGCAACAAGGCTGGCGGCCATCGCGCCGGTCAGCGCCCAGCTGATGCGGCGCTGAGCCCAGCGGTCACCCAGATCCCGGAGTTCCGCAGCGGGATCGCGCCAGAGTATTCCAACCTCCAGCCGCAGCGGCGGGGCGAGGCGTGCCGCAGCGTCCGCGTAGTCGTCCAGCAGTCGGTCCCACTCGGCGACCCTCCGTGCCGCATCCGGGCCACGCCGCTTCTCCGCTACCAACAGGCCGCGCGTCTCGAGGAACGCCAGGCCTACCTGTGCCGACCTCGGCGAGTACCCGGTCGCTCGGGATATCGCGTCCACGGTCCCTCGAACGCCGGAGAGGAGGGCCTCCGAGATTCCGAGGGTGGACGGGCGCCAGCCGCTCGGCTCGGGGGTAAACCGGTGCGAGCCGCTTCGTGCGACGAGAAGCGTCGGCGTGCTGATCTCTGCGGCGCCGCTCTCATCGAGCCAGCCGACGGAGTGAAGCCGGGCGACTTCCTGCGCTCCTGGTGACATCTGGGGGGCGATGACCACGTCGGGAAGCGGCCGCTGGTTCAAGGCGTTGGTGAGATCGCGAGGCCAGCCGCGCGGCACCCACCGCACGGAAAGGCGCCTCCCGTTCAGGCGCAGCACGCTGTCTGCGCCGGACTCGCCCAGGATCTCCACCTGGGCAGTCGGCGGCAGGACGCCGCGGAGCGCTGCCACGACGCGCTCCGCACGGGGAGAGGAGCCGACTTTTAGACTAGCCATGAAGCATAGTATACTGATGCAGTATAGTAAGAGATAGAGTAGTCATTCGTCGGATCCATCACTCGGTCGACCGCAGACCTATCCTGCGGCTCTCCGCACCGGCCGTCGATGCCAGCGGGAGGCGCCGGCTGCGAAGTCGCGGATCGCCTGATCACTGATCCGCGCCGACCCTCGGATGTGCGCGACGGGAAGGGTGCCATCGTCGACCAGGCGCCAGACCGTCCGCACGCTGACGCTCAGCATCCGGGCTGCCTCGGGGACAGTCCGCAGCAGCGGGGCGACACGGGTTCGGCCCGTGCCCATGGGGAGCGGCTCGACGAGAGGCTGCTGCACGGTGCCATCCCAGCAGCCGGCGCGTACGAATCGCGTACGAGTCGTCGACGGGCCCCGTGCCCTCACCGCAGCGAGCGACGAGTACGCAGCACACGCTGCGTACGTCACGGCGCTGGTGTGACGTGATCGTGGGTACAGACGCAATCTCTCGAAGCGTGTGAGCGTACAGACGCGCTTGTCGGTGGCCGTTTGCGCGTACAGGAGCGTATGCGGCGATCTGGTCCGTTACAACCTTGTCACACACCATGTCTGCAGGGTCGACGAGCACCCTCCGCCTCGTACGCGGCGGCATCCGCAGGTTTGCTCGTCTTGAGCCCTCCCTGATGCGCTGGCGGAGGTAGACACGGCGCGCCGGCCCCTCCGGCGTGGCCCACCCGTCTGCGAAAGGTCTGACCCCGGCGAGGCGCACGACGTGACGGGCTCAGAGCTCCTAGAGTGTACGGCTCTCAAGATGAGGC
>DNAU01000191.1:7823-14360 GCA_003491925.1 Chloroflexota bacterium | reverse complement strand
CCAGATCGCGATCACGGCGCAGGAGCGGGTGAATCACGCCCTCAGGCTGCGCGCGTGGGCTGCCGGGTGCTCGATCACCGGCGGCGGCCTCGCCCGCGACGTGCCGGTTGACTTTCGTGCCGGCCAGCTTTTCCGAAGTCTCGAGGAGGCCGTCGCCAATCGAGCGACCGAAATCCTGCTCTACCTCGAGCGCCCCCTGGCGCTGCGCGAGCTCGAGGAGAAACAGCTCTTCCAGGTGCGGAAGGCCCTCCGCAAGTTCCGCCAGAGATTCGAGCGGCGCGGGAAGGCGCCGCCGCCGGGAACGCCGGTCCGGACCGCCGCGGCTGCCGGCAACGGATCCCACGCAAAGTCGCCGAGCCGCAAGGCCGCGAAGTCCGGGCGCAAGCTCCGCCCCACCGCCGAAAAGGCCGGCGGCGGATCCAAACGGCAGACGGAGATTGCCGGTGAAGGGCCGCGGGGCGACTGCCCCGAGAATTGCGCGACGTGCCGGCAGAGCACCGGCTGCCCCGCCAGCGGCGCTTACCCGCCGGATTACGTCGCCGCCGGCGGCGACGCCGGCGTGCTGCGAGGGGCGCAAGCGGTTTCCGCTCGTCACTCGCCGCCCGCCACTCGCCGCCCTCCCACCGCCGCCGTTCCTTCCAATCCCCAATCCCCGATCCCCAATCCCTCCCCCCCGGCCGGCGAGCTGGTCGAGCCCCTGACGCGCGACGAGCGCCGCGAGTTGGCCCGGCTCGAGCGGGTGATCGAAAAGGGCCGCGATACGTTCCTGGAGGTCGGCCGGGCCCTGGCCAAGATCCAGGCCGAGCGGCTGTACCGCGGAGAAGGCACTTTCGAGGATTACTGCCGGGCCCATGGTTTCTCGCGCTCGGATGCCTACCGGCAGATCCGCTGCGCCAACTTCAACGATGCGGCCGGAAAGGTGATCGAGAAATCGCAGCTCGTGATCACCGAGTCCCACGTCCGCGGCCGCGACTTCCAGAAGCTCGATCCGGCCGACGCGCCCGAGGTGGCCACGATCATCGCCAAGCGGATTATGCCGGGCCCGGACGGCAAGCGGCGGCCCACCGCGGAGCTCGTGGCCGAGATCGTGCACGAGTATGTCACGCCGGCCGAGGAATTGCCTCAGCGAAAATCCTCCGATCCGGCAAACTCTGCCGGCCAGGGCAGGGCAGGGCAGGGGGGCCCTGCGGAAGGTGAGAGGTGTCAGGCGTCAGGCGTCAGGGAGGAGGCGGAGCCGCTGCCGCGCCTGCCGCTGGAGAAGCGGGCGCCCAGGGCCGCGGAGGTCGGCGACGCCGGCTACTGGAACGGCCAGCCGGCGGCCTACGCCCCGGACCTCCATCACATCGCGCGGCACATCCGCATGACGGCGACGCGGTATCCCGCCGGCGCCAATTTCCTCCCCACGTTCCACGCGGACCTGGCCGCCCTCCTCCGCAGCCTGGCCGATCTGATTTCACCACTCCCGTGACACGTCGACTTCCGACCGTGACTGACCTGGTGGTGGCCCCCGCCGTGACGCGGCGGTTGGAAAATGTGACGGTCCGGATGCCGGCTGTGACTACGCTGCGGACGGCCGGCGCCGTGACGCGGCCGTTGGAAAACGTGACCCCGCCGGCGAAACTCGTGTTGAGCCTCTTCCCGGGCGTCGATCTCTTCGGCGAGGCATTCCGGCTGGCGGGCTGCTCGGTCGTGACAGGACCCGAAAAATTGTTCGGGCGGGACATCCGCGACTTCCACGGGGTCCCCGGGCGGTTCGACCTGGTGATCGGCGGACCACCCTGCCAGGATTTCTCCAGCTCGCGGCGCGGGCCGCCGAGCGGCTTGGGCGTCGAAATGCTCCGGCACTTCCTGCGGATCGTCGCCGAATGCGACCCGCCGGCGTTCGTGCTCGAAAACGTGCCGCGGGTGCCTGACGTGCGACTCGATGGCTACCAGGTGCAGCGGTTCGACCTCTGGGATGCCGAGTGCGGCGGCCGCCAGCTCCGCTGCCGGCATTTCCAGTACGGCGATCGGCGGGGCTGGATTTGCCGGCCGAAACGGCAGCCTGTGACCCCACGTGGGACGGTCCGCGGGGCCGTGACTCGCCAGGTGGCGGTTGCGATGGCGTCGCAGCCTTGGCAAAACGGCCGGTCCTTCCGCGACCACTGCCGCGCCCAGGGGCTGCCGGGCTCGTTTCGCGCCCCCGGACTGCGGAAACGGGCCCTTTGGTGGGCGATCGGGAACGCCGTTCCGCTGGGCATGGGCCTGGTGGCGGCGGAGGCCGTCCTGGCGGCCGGGCCTCGTGACCACGCTGCGGACTGCCTCTGCGGCTGCGGGCGGCTCGTGAGCCCACGTGCAGTCACGGCGACGGCGGCCTGCCGGAAACGGATGGAGCGGCTCCGCCGGGGCGGGGCACCCGGTACCCCGGGTCGGCGGCCGGTGGTCACCTGGCCGTGACTGAGCTGGAGACGGTGTGACGACGCTGCGGGCGACCCGTGACAGGTCCTCCGCCTTGTGACGGGACCTGGTTGAGTCACAGTTTGGAGTAATGACACCTATGCGCTTCCCCGGCGGCAAGAACTTGCGACAGACATTGAGCCGGATCATCAATCAGATCCCGCCGCACGGAGCGTACGTCGAGCTCTTCGCCGGCTCCGCGGCGGTCCTCCGCCACAAGCGGCCGGCCAGGCTCTCGATCGCCGTGGACCTCAGCCCGGGCGCAATCGACGCTTTGGCCGGTAAGGTACCGGCGGTGGTCAGTTGTCAGTTGTCAGTGGTCAGTGGTCACTTGCAATGGGCCGCGGACGAGGGACCAGGGACCCTCTTGATCCACGGGGACGCGATCGAGTTCGTGCGACGGCTCGTCTCCAATCCCCAATCTCCGATCCCCAATGCCTTCATCTACGCCGATCCGCCGTACCTCGAAACCTCCTGCTCGACCCGCCCGCGGTACGAGCACGTCCTTACGGCCGCCCAGCACGCGGAGCTGCTCGACCTGCTGGGCAAGCTCACCTGCCCCGTGGCCGTCAGCGGCTATTTCTCGGAGCTCTACGCCGCGAAGCTGGCCCGCTGGCGGTCGATCCACTGGCCCGAGATCACCCGCGGCGGATTCAGCCGCGACCAGTGGCTGTGGATGAATTATCCCGAGCCTGCCGAGTTGCACGATTACCGTTTCCTGGGCCAGAATTACCGCGAGCGGGAGAACCTGGCGCGGCAGAAACGCCGCTGGATCGAGCGGCTTCGCAGGATGCCGCGGCTGAAGAGGCTGATGCTCATGGAGGCCCTGCTGGCCGCCGTTCCTGGAGGCAGCGGCGGGAACGGCGATGCTCGATCGATCACCGCCGGGAATGCCGGCGTCGGCCGGCGGCGATCGCCCCGGGCCGGCGTGTAGCCGTTGGCTATGCCTTCCTGCCCACTGCTCACTGCCCACCGCCCACTGCTCTTCCCCTGCCCCGCCCCGCCGGCGACACCGGCGGAACAGCGGGCCCCCGCGGGCCCGAGCGGGCCTCGACGGGCCTGCGGCAGCCCGCCGGATCGGTCGGACCGGACTGATCGGAGGGATGATGGCCCCGAGGCCCCCACCGGCGATTCCGCCGGGTGCGGCCCGGGCCGTGCCGCGAGCGAGGTCCCGCGGCGGCCCGCAGGGGCCCGTCGAGGCCCGCCGCGTCGCGAGAGGCCCGATCAGGCCCGCGGTGTCCCGTTGCGGCCCGAAGCGGCCCGCAGGACCGCCTCGACCTCGCCGAGCCGCACGCGCCAGCGGCGGCCCATTTTGAACCCCGGAATCTTTCCGGCCACGAGCCACCGCTCCAAGGTCTTGGGCGCGCAACTGAGCCGCTCGGCGGCTTCGGCCAGGCTGACGTACGCGGCCTGCCGTCCCTTGTCCGTTGTCCCTTGCCCGTTGACCACTGACGACTGACCACTGACAACCGGCTTCTGCGGCGGCGCCGCCGGTGCGGACCGCACCGGGGCCTTCGCCGGTGCTGCAGCCGGTTTGCCGGCAGGCACCGGCGGGCGAAGCGGTTCAAGGTCGGATCGGACTGGCCGGGCCGATCGGTCAAACGCCATCCCGGTGGCCATCACCAGCGCTTTCGCCACTGACGACTGACCACTGACGACTGGCGGCTTCTGCGGCGGCGGATCGGGGATCGCCTCCGGCGCGCCCCAGTTGGCCAGGACCTGGCGGGCGGCGGCGGCGTCCAGCGGCGCGCGGCGGAACATGCTCATGCTACTGCCTCCAGCCGCACAGGGCGCGGAGAATCGGCTCGAACGGCCAGCCGGTCGTGAGCAGGTACGCCGCGATCCCCACCAGCACCACGCGGACGATCGGGCCGACCCCGGCCAGCGGATGCTCTTCCCCGGTCCCTGCTCCCTGTCCCCTGCCTGACACCTGACACCTCTCACCTGGTACCTGGTTCCGATCCGCCCGGGGCGCTCGCCGCGGGGTCTTTCCGTATCGGGACGCGGCGAGCAGCCCTGGGAAACGCCCGGTTGCTCGCGGGCGACGGCGGATGCGCAATTATGCGCTACGCCGTCCGCAGTCAGTCGTCAGTTGTCCGCGGTCCGTTGCCACTGACCACTGACGACTGACCACTGACCGGTCCTGCCGGTCCGGTTGCGCCGGATTTGCCGGCGAGGGCCGGTGGCGGCGTGGCTTTTCCGCCACATCGGGCGTGGCGAAAGAAAATCCGCGTTGCCGATTTGCCACGCCGCAAAACGTGACCTAGAGTTGCGCGTTGAGGCAGGATCTAACGACCGGCGGCAGTTTGCCGCCGGCTATCTGCCCGCCGCTCGCCACCAGTCACTCGCCACTTTCCATGCCCTCTCTCCCGCCGGCTCGACGGTCCGCGCTCCCCTCTGGCGCCTGACCGCCCGATCCGGGCCGCACACGGCTCCGTATGGTGTACGCGCGGCCCCGGAAGACGCGCGGCCGCGGAACTCCCGAAGTCCGCTCACTACTTTGGACCCGCGGCCGCGCGTCCCTCTTCAATTCCAGGGATTGGGGATTGGGGATTGAGGATTGGAAACCGAGACCCAAGCCCGAGGCCGTACATGACCCGCAAAGAGATTGACGCCGCCGCCGCGCGGCTGATCGAAATCCAGGCGAAGCTGGACGCCGTGAAGCCGCTGTACCGCGAGCTGAGCGAGATCGAGAAGACCCTCCTGCCCCAGGTCTTCGCCGCCCGCGACAATCAGTTGAGAATCTCCGGCGGCCGCGCGCTCCGCCCCGTCGACCAGTTCGTCGACCAGAACAATCTGCCCGTGAACGAGCAGTGGCTGCACTCCTGCGCCCGCCGCTGGAAGCTCGTCGTGGGCCCCGCCGGCCGGCGCGCCGCGCGGACCGGGTGACCTGAGACCTGACACCTCTCACCTGACACCTTCGCTTACGGCGGGAGATGCAGGCGCAATTCCTGCCGGGGCGTGCGCAAGCGTGCCCCGTAGCTCAATTCCCGCGAGCCCCGCCTTATGAAACATGCCCTGAGCCGCCGTAGTGGGCGGAAACCTGGTGCCGGTCCCGGTGGCGCGGGATGCGTCGGTCTCGGCACCTCGCGGACCGGTGGGTGAAGCCGGCCTCCCCCTTCCCTGACACCTGACACCTTGCCTTACGGGGGGAGATGCGGGTGCAACTCCCGCCGGCGGCGCCGGAAGGCGTACCCGTAGCTCAATTCCCGAGAGCCCCCCGACTTTTTCCACCCCGTCGAAATTGCCCTGAGCGGCCGTGATGGGCCGAAACCTGGTGCCGGGCCCGGTGGCGCGGGCGACCGCGAAAGCAGGTACCAGTCGGCACCTCGCGGACCGGTGGGTGAAGCCGGCCGACCCCTTCCCTGACACCTGTCACCTGACACCTATGCCCACCCTCCGCCTCGCCGACGTCGACCGCCTGATGCTGCCCGGCGACCTGCTCCTGTACCATCAGGACGATTCGCTCCGCGACGTGGCGATCGCCAGGGGCGGCCGCTCGACGTACTGCCACGCCGGGATGCTCGACCGCGATCTGGGCGAGTGGCGGGTCCTGCAGATGCTCATGTGGCGGGGCGGCCGCTCGACTTCGCTGGCGAAAGAAGTCGCCAAGAACCGAGGGTGCTGGGACTGGTTTTCCACGAACCCCGGAAACCGCTGGCACGAGTTCAACCGCCTGGGCGCCGTGAAGTGGATGCGGCACTATGTCAACCGCGGCTACGGCTGGGGCCACCTGATCGCCGACGGGATCCTGCACCTGCCGATCGTGCGGTTCCTGACGCCGGTCAACTGCGACGACGAAACCGAGGACTGGCACCCGCCGTTCTGCAGCGAGGCCGTCTCGGCCGCCTGCCGCAAGGGCGGCGGCGTCGATCCGGTCCCCCACCTGCCCGACCGGCTCACCGAGCCGGGCGATTTGGCCCGCAGCCTATTCTACGAATACCGCGCGACCCTGATGCCATGAACCCGCGAAACCTGCTGTTGGTCGCAACGATCACCATCCTGGGCGCGGAGCACCTGCTGGCGATCCAGCACTTTCTGGCGGCCTGGCTCCACAGGCTCCTGGGCCACTAAACCATGATCCGACCGATCCGACCGATC
>DNAU01000191.1:2882-7760 GCA_003491925.1 Chloroflexota bacterium | reverse complement strand
CCGACCGATCCGACTGATCCGACTGATCCGACCGATTTTCCTCGGGCTCCTCCTGGCCGGTTGCGACGCCGGCGATCGTACACCGGCGGAGCCGCCGGCGCCAGCCACCGCCTCGCCGATCGAGGTCCCGCGATTCATGCGCGTGCCCAGTTATCCCTGGGGCGCGGACCAGGCCGGCTCGTGCATGCACGCGGCCTGTCAGAATCTCCTTTACGCCCACGGCCAGCAGCCGCTGGCCGACTACTGGTACGACAACTTCGGCGGCCCGGCCGGGATCGCCGAGGTCGCGGAGATCGCCCGAGCCCTGGGGCTCGATTGCCGGTACACGCTCAGCGGCGACGAGCGATTTCTCGACTGGTGCTCTGAGAATGCCCTCGGCGCCGCCATTTATTGGCAGGCCGACCGCCCGGGCGATCATGCGATCACCTTCTGCGGTTACGACGGCGACGGCAAGGCCGTCCTCCTGGGCACCATCAATCGCCGCATTACCCGGATGCCCAAGGCGAAGTTCCTCGCCACCTGGTGCGCCTGCGGCGGCAAGGCCCTTACATTCGTTTACCCGCGTCCCGGTGACGCTTCCTCTGACCTCTGAAGGAGTTTGGCATGAGTCCCCGTGTCTGCGCCGTGGCGGCGCTTGCCGCGATCGTCCTGATCGGCGGCTTGGCGATCGTGTCCCTGCAGCCCGCCGATACGTCTCCTGCGCCCGCGCCGGCGGCAACCTGCCCGTGCGGCGGCAACTGCTGTCCCCAGGCGACCTCGCCGGCTACGCCGAGCGCCGCCGACTGCCAAAAGCGGGACCGCGCCGCCCATCGGCATGCGTTGCTCCCGTGGAACGGCCGCGCAAAGTGCCCCAAAGAAGAGGTGAACGTGAGCGTTACCGTGCCCAGTTCGGCGACGTCGCCGGCAGTGGCTCCCCTCCCCGTGACCCCGCAGCGGCCGCGATTTCCGTACGGCGTGCTGGCGGTCGTGGTGATCCTGACGCTGCTGGTGTCCGCACCGGTGGCGTTCGTCGTGCGGATGCGCGGCTCGCCACCCGCCGGCAGCTCGTGAGCATGTCGTCTCGCCGATGAAATCCCCCGGACGCAGTCGGGGGGCTTTGGCGATTCCCCTTTCCGTTGCCCATTTTCCCCCGGAGTTTCTCTCGTGACCCCCGAACACCTCGCGATCCTCGTCCTGGCGGCCCTCGTGACCGTTGCCGCCGTTGTCCTCGTGGCCCAGTTCCGCAGCGGCCTGGCGCGGTGGAAGCGCACCTTCCAGACGCTCAGTACCCTCTTCACCACCTACAGCATGCCGGACATCGCCGCGCTCCTGCAGGACCTGGTGGTCGGGGATCTGCCGGCTTTCTGCAAGGAGTGCGAGTACCTGGTGCGGACGCTGAGCAATCCGGCCAGCGCCGCCACGCTCCTCAATAAGGTGCTCGTCGGCGAGCTGGCCGGCGCGCTCTCCGATCCGGGCCGCGCGCCCGCCGTCGTGAAGGTGATCCAGAGCTGGATCGCCGCCAACGCCGCCGCGGCCGCGGCCGCCGGCCTGGCCAGCACCACGCCCGCCAAGTAACCCTTTCAAACAGGCAGACAGAGCGCCGGCCGGCGCTTCTCTCGTTTCGCCATGCCGATGCCGCGGTCCTGCACACTCGCATGCGAAGAGGGATGCAAGCTCCTCGAGCTTGTGAGCACCACCGCTGCGCAAATGCGCGAGGTCCACGGCGTGGTGATGGGCGACGCCGCCCACAAGCCGATCACGGACCGGATCGGCGCGGTCGAGACCGACGTGGCCGTACTGCAGACCGAGCACGGCATCTGGTCCAAGCTCGCGTGGACCGGTCTCGCCGCGCTCGGCAGCTCGGCCGGGGTCTTGGTGAGCTATCTCTTCGCCCACTGGAAGTGATGGAAAAGCCGAAGCGCATTTGCAGCCGGCCGGGATGCCGCGGAATCGTCAGCGGCGACGTGTGTTCGATCTGCGGTCCGCGGCGCGTTGCCCCGGATCGCCGCATTCCGGCGGCCGCGCGCGGCTACGATCGCGCCTGGCAATCGCGCCGCGAACAGTTCTTGGCGAGCCATCCGCTCTGCGAAGTGTGCGGAGCGCGCGGATGGATTCGGCCGGCGCGAATAGCTCACCACATCGAGGCTGTGAGCGGAGGCCACGAGGTGATCGTCGATGATGAGCAGCTCGTGGCCGTGTGCTCGCAGGCCTGCCACGATCTGATCGAGCCGCTCGGCCGCGGCTGGCGGGCGGCGATCGCTGCCAGATCCCGTAACCTTCCTCCGGGGGGAGGGAGGGTCAGATCGAATGCGTTTGACCTCAGTAGACCGTTGTGCACCCCGCGCGCGAAAATTGGCGGCAGCGAAAAAAAGGTCGCCAGCGAAAAAACCTCCGGCGGCGAAAAAGACGCCGGTTGACCGAACCAGCAGGAACCGCGGCGGCGGTTGGAACCGCAAAACGATCGAGGAACATCTCCGCGAGGGAACGTATCGCGCTGATCGCCACGGCCCGATCGTGGCGGCGGTCGCCGCCGGCAAGAAGCCTCCCGGAAAGATCCGAGCCTCGGCGCGGTCGCAGTCCCGCTGGATCCGCGGTCCCGCCGACGAGCGCGCGGTCCGCAACGGCTGCCGGTTCAACGAGCGGCTGGCAACGTACGTCTGCGATTGGTTCGCGGCGAACCTGTGCCACACGAAAGGCCAGTGGAGAGGCGAGCCGTTCGTCCCCAACGACTGGCAGCGCGAGCAATTTTTCTCCCCGCTGTTCGGCTGGGTCCGCGACGACGGCACGCGGCGTTTCCGGCGGAGCTACGTCGAGCTGCCCAAGAAAAACTACAAGAGCACGATGGCCGCGGGCATCGGCTTGTACATGCTCGCCGGCGACGAGGAGCCCGGCGCGGAAATCTGGTCGCTCGGCGGCGACAAGAACCAGGCCCGCGTCGTGCATGACGACGCGGTGACGATGGCCGACGAGTCGCCCAAGCTGGCCGCGGTCCTCAAGATCAACCGCTCGACGTTCAACATCAGCTATCCGGCCACGAACAGCTACTACCGCGCCGTGTCGGCCGCGCCCCGCGGCAAGCACGGCCCGAGCCTGCACTGTGCGATCGCCGACGAGCTGCACGAGTGGTACGGGGATGAACTATGGCGCTCGATCCGCTATGGCTTCCGCGCCCGCCGGCAGCCGCTCCTGCTGGTGATCACCAACGCCGGCGACAACCTGCAGAGCCTGTGTTACCGCCAGCGGGAGAAGGCCAAGGCGATCCTCGACGGCACGAGCTACGACGACGACTTCTTCGCCTTGATCCTCTCGGCCAGCCGCGAGGAGGCGGAAGCCGAGATCGAGGCGGTCAAGGCCGGATCGTGCGAGCTGCCGATCGCCCGCCGCTGCAATCCCGGCTTGGGCCACGTCATCCAGGAGCGCGACCTCCTGCAGGACATCCGCGACGCGATCCAGACGCCGAGCGAGCTGCCGAACCTCCTCCGCCTGACCTATGGCGTGTGGGACACGGCCGTTTCGCCCTGGCTCTCGATCCCCGCCTGGGAGAAGTGCGGCGCCGATTTCTCCGAGGCGGACCTGGAGGGAGCGGAGTGCCATGAGGCCCTGGACCTCTCCTTGACCGGGGACATGTCGGCGGTGGCCCGCGTCTTCCCGGTCGAGCGGGAGGACGGCCGGACCAGCTACCGCCAGCTCGTACACTTCTGGATCCCGGAGAAGACGGTCGAAGAGCGGAAGCACCTCCTCGATTACCGCGTGTGGGAGCAGGCCGGCTGGCTCACCATCGTTCCCGGGGCGGTCATCGAATACAGCCTGATTCGCGAGGCCCTGGCCGCGGGCCACGAGAAGTTCAAGGTCCTGTCGTTCCGCTACGACCCGATGTACGGCGCCGACACGGCCCAGTGGGTCACCGAGCATTACCCCGACTGCGAGGTCATCAAGTTCCCCCAGACCCTGATGACTTTCGCGGGCCCCACCGCCGAATACGAGCGGCTCGTGCTCGGCGGCCGGCTCGAGCACAACCGCAACGCCCTCCTCACCTGGCAGGCCGGGCACTGCAAGGTCTGGACCGACTCGAACCGCAACAAGCGGCCCGTGAAACCCAAGCCCAACGACATCCGCTCGATCGACGGCATCGTGGCCGGCGTGATGGGCCTTTCCGGAGCCTGGGCCCCGCCCGAGCCCCCGAGTGCCTACGAGACGGACGAGGACACCCCGACCGTGTTTTGCGTGGAGGACCTGATGGAAGAAGAGGAAAGTGGTCAATTGTCGGTGGTCAGTGGTCAGTCGCCGCCCGAATCGGCCGAGACCGGTGTTTCCGCCGAGGAGGGCCCGCAGGACTCTTCGGCGACGGACCACGGACCACGGACCGCGGACGGCCGCGCTCGCAAGGCCCGAACCGGCCGCAAGGCCAAAGCCGCCGCCGCGGATCCGCCCCCGCCGGAATCCAAGGTAGCCGCGGCGGCGATCGAAACCCTCGCCGGCGGCCAGAAGATCGAATGCACGGCAACGGCCTACCGCCGCACGATCCGCGACGCCCTGGAACGCTACGCCCTGCGGCTCTCCGACGCCGGCCGGAGCGAGGAATGTTCCGCCGTCCTGGCCGAGGTCCGCCGCCTGGACGGCCTCTTTGGAGATTGAACCATGTCGGACGGCAATACCGTTTACGAGCCTCCCACCCTGCACACCCTGAATCCTGCCATGATGACCCGCGACATTCCCCCCCCCGACCGCGCTCTCGTGCTCACTCGCAACTGGCTGGTGCTCTTGGGCATCGGGGCGATCGCTGCCGGGGCCTGGCTCGTCCATCCCGCCATCGCCCTGATTTTCCTGGGCGCAACCTGCATCGGCACGGCCGGCGCCCTGCTGAAGTCGGAGACGAAGGATGAAGGATGAAGGATCAAG
>DNAU01000191.1:0-2753 GCA_003491925.1 Chloroflexota bacterium | reverse complement strand
ACTGACCACTGACCACTGGCAACCCCGCCATGCTCGACCTCGCCCGCGCCTTCCGCGACTTCCTCCCTGCGCCTCGCTCCTCGGCTACGCCCGGCCCGCTGGATCCGTTCTGGTACCAGCCGGTCACGCCGCCGACGGCGACCGGTATCGTCGTCAAGCCCGACAACGCCCTGAAAGTGGGCGCGGTGTTCTCGTGCATCCGCGTCCTGCGGGAATCGCTGGGCGCGTTGCCGTGGAAGGTCATGCGCCGCTTGGGCGGCGGCGCCGTGCGGCCGGCCCCGGATTACTACCTGTGGGACGTTCTCCACACGCGCCCCAACCGCTGGATGACGCCCATCGAGTGGAAGGAAATGGGCGTCGCCCACATCTGTCTGCGGGGCAACTTCTACAATCGCATCGTGGACCAGGGCCGGGGCATCGAGCTTTGGCCGTTGAACCCGGACTTCATGACGGTGGACCAGCTCCCCGACCGCACCCTGAAATACACCTACCGGCCGCACCCCGGCAAGGAAGAGCACTACTCGGCCTCCGAGATGCTCCACGTCCGCGGACTCTCGCTGAACTCGGTGACCGGGGTTTCGGTTCTCCAATACGCCCAGAACACGATCGGCCTGTCGATCGCGCAGCAGACCCACGGCGCCTCGCTCTTCCGCAACGGGGGCCTGCCGACGTTCTGGGTCTCGCGGCCCGCCGGCAAGACGTGGACGCCCGACGCGAAACGCAACTTCCGCGAGGGCTGGCGAAAGCTCCATGCCGGGCCCGAGAACGCCGGCAACCCGCCGATCCTCCAGGACGGGATGGAGCTCCACGAGCTGGGCCTCTCGAACCGCGACAGCCAGTGGCTGGAGAGCTTGAATTTCAATGCGATCGACATCTGCCGCTTCTTCGGCGTCATGCCGCACCAGATCGGCATCCGCACCGACGCCGAGCTCGACGTCGAGCAAATGGGCCTCGAATTCGTGATCTACACGCTGGCCCCGCTCGCCACCCGCTTCGAGCAGGCCGCGGATCGGGACCTCATCCTGGACGGCGAAGACTACTTCACCAAGTACGATTTCGACGGCCTGTTGCGCGGCAACAAGCTCGTGCGGGCCCAGGCCCACAACATCGGCATCCAGGGCGGCTGGCTCACGGTCAACGAGGTCCGCGCGGAGGAAGGCAGAAACCCGGTCGACGGCGGCGATACCGCCAGGTTCCCCTCGAACATGCAGCCCGCCGGCGGCGGCCCGGATTGGAACGAGCAGGGTGGCCAACCGGGCAAGGGAAAGAAGAAGCCGCCGACGAAGGCCAAAGACGAGGACGAGGACCTCCTGATCGACGAGGACGGCGCCGGGGATGCCCGTAGCCAGTCGTCAGTTGTCAGTGGTCAGTCGTCAGTGGCAGGACAACGGACAACGGACAACGGACAACGGACGGCCTTCGCGATCCTCCTCGACGATGCCGCCGCCCGCCTGGCGGCCGCGGAGATCGCCGGCCTCGAGGCTCGTGCCGCGAAAGCCGCCGAGGACCGGCCGAAGTTCGACGCCTGGGCCCGCGACTTCTACCTGCGGCACCGCCTCTCATGCCGCAAGGTCCTCGATCCGATCGTGCGGGCGTGGCGTTCCGCCGGTGGCCCGGACCCCGACGAGAGCGACGCGCGGGAGGCCTTCTCCGCCTTCCACGGGCAGCTTTTCGCCGCCGCCGACGTGGCGGCGACCGTCGCCGGCTGGAAAGAGACCCGCGCCCCGGCCCTGGCCGCCCTGCTGAAAGGCCTCTTCTTCGCCGCCGCCTGACGCTTCAATGCGAGCCAATCCCCAATCCCCAATCCCTAATCCCTTGCTCTCTCTCATGTACGAAAACATCCTCGGCCGCGTCTACAACACGCCCCATCCGATCCATCCCGACAAGTTGGAGGCGATCCGCCGGTTCGTGACCGCCAAGGCCCTCGGCGTCCAAATCGACGCGGCGACGATCGCCGCGGCCCGCGCCGAACGGCGGGCCGCAGAAGACGTCCAGGTCAACCGCTCCGTGGCCGTCCTCAATCTCTTCGGCACGCTCTCGATGCGAGTGGACATGCTCGAGGACGCCTCCGGCGGCGCTTCGTGCGAGGCCATCGGCCGCAAGTTCGACCAGCTCATGGCCGACGATTCGGTCGGGGCCGTCCTGCTGAACGTCCACAGCCCCGGCGGCGACGGCTTCGGCGTAACGGAGCTGGCCCACAAGATTTTCGATGCCCGGGGCAAGAAGCCCACCTGCTCGATCTGCAACGCCGAGATGGCCTCGGCCGCTCTGTGGATCGGGCTGGCGGCCCAAGAGGTCTCGATGACCCCCTCGGGCTGGATCGGCTCGCACGGCGTGTACATGGTCCATACGGACCTCTCTGCCCAGAACGAGGAGCTGGGGCAGAAGGTCTCGTACATTTCCGCCGGCCCGCACAAGACCGAGTGGAACCCCGACCAGCCCCTGACCGACGAGACCAAGGCCTATTACCAGGGCCTGGTGGACGAGATCTACGAGCAGTTCACGGCCGACCTGGCCCAATTCCGCGGCACGACGGCCGAGAAGGTGAAGGCCACTTACGGCGGCGGCCGGATGATGCGGGCCGAGGCGGCCAAGAAGTGCCGGATGATCGACCGCATCGAGACCTTCGACGACTGCGTCGCCCGCCTGGCCGGCGTTCCCCGGAAGCGGGCCTCCCGCACCAAGGCGCAGCTCGCCCGGCTCGAACTGGAAAAATTCCGCTAGGCCCTTCATCCGACCGATCCGACCGATCC
>DNAU01000089.1 GCA_003491925.1 Chloroflexota bacterium | reverse complement strand
ATGCGGTGCAGGGTGCGCTCGATGCCCGCGCGATTGTCGTCACCGAAGTCGCCGACCCGCTCGACGACATACTCGATGTCGGCGGTGGCGACCGGGGCGCTGTCGAGGATGACCTCGCCGTCGACGAAGCGCGCCTCGGGCTCGCGACCGAGGTCGAGCACCACCTCGAGCAGGTCGCCGCGGTCGGCCGCGGCCGCCTGGGCGGCGGAGGCGATCCGGGGTGGGAGCGCCTCGAAGAGGAGCGCCAGCTCCTCCCTCCAGGCGGGGCCGTACTCGCTGCGCTCACCGATGCCTCCTCCGCTCGGCGCCGGAGCCCGCGGCCGCACTCTTCCCTCCGTCAACAGCGGTGGAGCCTCAGGGGAGCGGCGATCGCTCGCTCCTCCGGGTCAGCACCCTCAGGCTCGGGGAGGTGTCGGCGGGCACCGATTGGGCCAGGTGCGCGTGCACCAGGACCGGCTTCTTGCGGGCCGGCGCGGTGCGCAGCCGAACCTTGCTCGCGAGGTCTCGGACCAGCAGCACCTGGGTGCCGTAGATGGCGAAACCGCGCTTCTGCAGACCGCGGATCAGCTCCGAGTCGTAGTGGCGGAGCACGGACGAGACGGGGCCCGGCGGCAGCTCCCGGAGCGCGCCGTCGATCACCGCCTCGCGCAGCCGCGGGTTGTGACCGTCGCACATCAGCGAGAGCAGGGTGGGCCGCGTCGCCGACGCCGGGCGGATGGCCGCCCAGGCCACCACCCCCGGTTCCTCGACCACCAGGTGGTGGATGTCGTCGTGGCTCATCCGGGTCATGGCGCCCTCGGCGAAGCTGGACTGCCAGACCTTGAGGGACGACCCCTCGAGGCTCGCGACGTGGGAGGGCGTGGTGCGCAGGTAGAGGAGGTAGATCGCCCCCACGTCCTCGGGCCGGGCGGGGCGGAGACGCACGCTGCGGGCGGTCTGGGGGGTCACGGGCGCGTCGTCGCTGTAGAGGATCTGCTCGGTCGCGAGCTGGACGAAGCCCTGCTCCAGGAAGATCCCGACCAGCGGGTGGTCGAGCGGAAGCCGCACCACGAACCGCTGGATGCCGTGCTCCAAGCCGTGGTTGGTGAGGTGGGTGAGCAGCTGGGAGCGCGCGAAGTGCCCGCTCGCCGTCGCGGTCACGCAGAGGTTGAGGATCTGGAGCGTGGCCGCCCGCTCCCCCGATGCCTGGGCCTGGATGAATCCGACGATGCCCTCGCGGGTCTCGGCGACGAAGAGCGTGTCCCCGGCCGTCCCCACGCTGAAGGGGACCAGGGACGAGACCGTCTTGCTGAGCGCGTACCAGAGCCGCAGCAGGGTGGCCTGGGGGACCGGGTGGTCGGGCGAGAGCTGAGACGACTGCTCGTCGCCGCTGCCGGCCTCGCTGTAGAGCTGCTCGATGCGGGCCAGGTCGCGGAAGGACGCTGGGCGGATGTTCATGCCGCGCTGTCCTCCGTGGGCAGGAGGGTCTCGGTGGGCGGGAGGCTCCGCCTTCCCGCGCCCTCGCCCACGGCCGTGGCGAGGAAGAGGCGGTGGAGACGGAGGTCGCCGGTCATCTCGGGATGGAAGGTGAAGCTGAGGTGGGCGCCCTGGCGGACCGCGACCGCGCGACCCTGGTGGCTCGCGAGCACCTCGACGCCGGGACCGCACCCCTCGATGACCGGGGCCCGGATGAAGACGGCGCGGAACGCTCCGGCCTCGGCCAGCGGGAGCTCGAGGTCCAGCTCGAAGGATTCGAGCTGGCGGCCGTAGCCGTTGCGCCGGGTGCGCAGGTCGAGGACGCCGAGGGCGAGCTGGTCGGGGGTGCCGTCGAGGATCTCGCGGCTCAGCAGGATCGTGCCGGCGCAGGTCGAGAAGGTGGGCATCCCGGCGGCCAGCCGGCGGCGCAGCGGCGCCTCCAGGCCGAAGACCCGGATCAGCCGGCTCATGGTGGTCGACTCACCGCCCGGCAGGGCCAGCGCGTCGACGCTCCGAAGCTCCTCGGCGGTCCGCACCGGGAGGGCCTCCGCCCCGGCCCGGCGGAAGGCGGCGAGGTGCTCGCGGACGTCCCCCTGCAGGGCGAGCACACCTATCCGGACGATGGCCTCAGATCCCCCGGAGACGCGAGCCATCCCGAGGGGACGGCGCCGGCAGCATCTCGGTCACTCCCGCCAGTGTACCCAAGCTCGCGGCGAGCGAGACCGCCGGGGTGACCTCAGGCGAGGGCGCCGGCGAGCTGGAGGGTCCAGAGCAGCGCGGCGGACGCAGGTTTCGGTGTCCAGAGCCGAAAACTGCCTCACCAGCCGCGGGTGGCGAGCAACTCCTCCTTGGGCATTGAGGCGACATCGAGGCCGCGCATTGGCTTGCCCAGCCCGGCGCTCACCTCGGCGATCACGTCCGGCTTGTCGAAGTACGTGGTCGCGGCCACGATCGCCTTGGCGTAGCCGAGCGGATCGTCGCTCTTGAAGATGCCGCTCCCCACGAAGTTGCCGTCGGCGCCGAGCTGCATCATCAGCGCGGCGTCCGCGGGGGTGGCGATGCCGCCCGCCGAGAAGTTGACGACCGGAAGCCTCCCCGTCTCGGCGACCTCCGCCACCAGCTCATAGGGGGCGCCCAGCCGCTTGGCCTCGGCCATCAGCTCGTCGTGGCGCATCGCCTGGAGCTGGCGGATCCCGCCCAGCACGGCCCGCATGTGACGGACGGCCTCGACCACGTTGCCGGTGCCGGCCTCACCCTTGGTCCGGACCATGGCAGCCCCCTCGCCGATGCGGCGGAGGGCCTCCCCCAGGTCGCGGGCACCGCAGACGAAGGGGACCGTGAACTCCCACTTGTCGATGTGGTGCTCCTCGTCGGCGGGGGTCAGCACCTCGGACTCGTCGACGTAGTCGATGCCCAGGGCCTGCAGGACCTGGGCCTCCACGAAGTGGCCGATCCGGGCCTTGGCCATGACCGGGATGGTGACCGCGGCCATGATCCCCTTGATCAGGGAGACCTCGCTCATCCGGGCCACGCCGCCCTCGCGGCGGATGTCGGCGGGGACCCGCTCCAGGGCCATCACCGCCACCGCCCCGGCATCCTCGGCGATCTTGGCCTGCTCCGGGGTGACCACGTCCATGATCACCCCGCCCTTGAGCATCTCGGCCAGGCCGCGCTTGACCCGAAGCCCTCCCCGGTGCTCGCCGTCGGGGGCCTGGTCGTCGCCTTTGCCGTTCGCGCTCATGGCGTTGCGATCTCCGTGCGTGCTGGCGAATTCGACCCCATTCTAGGCGCCCCACCGCGGGACGCCATCGCGCCGTCCCGCGGTCGGGCCGGCGGCTGTGGGCGCCCAGCCCGGTCGCGAGCGGGCTGAAGGGTGGGTGCCGGGACCGCTGTGTCAGCATTGAGCCGAGGAGAGATGGGGGACCCGACGCGGTGACCACAGGGGAGATGGAGACCGTGGATTCGACCATCGAGCGACCGGCGACCGCAAGCGGCACATTCGCCCTCGGGGGGCAGCTGGTGGTGCACCGTCTCGGGTTCGGGGCGATGCAGCTCACCGGACCGGGGATCTGGGGAGAGCCCTCCGATCGCGAGGAGTGCGTCCGCGTGCTGCGGCGAGCGGTCGAGCTGGGCGTGGACCTCATCGACACCGCCGACTCCTATGGCCCCTACGTCAGCGAGGAGCTGATCCGGGCCGCCCTGCGCCCTTACCCCGACGGCCTAGTGATCGCGACCAAGGCGGGCTTCGTCCGGACCGGCCCGGGCGTGTGGAAGATGGTCGGCCGACCCGAGTACCTCCGCCAGGAGTGCGAGATGAGCCTCCGGCGCCTCGGCCTCGAGCAGATCCCGCTCTACCAGCTCCACCGCATCGACCCGGCGGTGCCGCTCGAGGAGCAGGTCGGCGAGCTGGCCGACCTCCAGGCGGAGGGCAAGATCCGGCTGATCGGGCTGTCCGAGGTCACCGTCGAGCAGATCCGGGCGGCGCGGGCGGTGGCCGGCATCGTCTCCGTGCAGAACCGGTACAACCTGGTGGACCGGGGCTCGGAGGACGTCCTCACCTACTGCGAGCGCGAGCGGATCGGGTTCATCCCGTGGTTCCCGCTGGCGACCGGCGACCTGGCCAGGCGTGAGGGCCCCCTCTCCGCCATGAGCGAGAGGCTGGGGGCCACCCCGGCGCAGCTCGCCCTGGCCTGGCTGCTGCACCGCTCGCCGGTGATGTTGCCGATCCCCGGGACATCGACCGTTCCCCATCTCGAGGAGAACATCGAGGCGGCGCTGGTCGGCCTCACCGACGACCAGGTCGCCCAGCTCAGCAAGCTCAGCTAGGTGCACTGACCCGGAGGCGGGTTTCCGGTTCGCCGGCCAGGCTGGCCCCCCACCCTCGTGGGCGCCGGGGGCGTCGGCCGAGCCGCGACCCCGCGCCGGGTGGCCGAGGGGTGGGTCGGGGATACCGGAGCCCCGCTGCTATCATGCCGACGATCGGGAAGTAGCTCAGCCAGGTTAGAGTGCACGGTTCGGGACCGTGAGGTCGCGAGTTCGAATCTCGCCTTCCCGACGGGGGGCCGGCCGGCAAATTCGGATAACGGCTCCGGGAGTGGCTGTTACCCCAACCGATACCCCAACCGCGTGTGTGGGCTTCCCTCCTGACCGGGTGTCCGGTCATCTCTGAGGCCCCTGCAGGTCACACCGCCGCCCGCGCGCCACGCCTCCAGGAAGGCCAGGACGCCCGGAAGGACGGCACCGCGACCGATGGACACCGCCGAGGCGATCACAAGCCGTAGCCGGCCGGAGAGTGCCACCCGGTGACTCCATCGCGAGGTCACCCGCCACCAACCCGGCGTCCCGCCGGGTGCCCGTGGGGGAGGCGAAGCTCCGTCTACTCCCTCGGCTTGCCTGTGACCCGACGCCCCGACACCTTCCGGGGCGACGGGGGGGATCCGGCTCTCCACTCGGCGGTCTGCGGCTGTGGACAGGCCGCTCGCACCGTCCGGCGTGGTCGCTGGGACTCGGGCGGTACGGGATGCAGCCCCGCTGCGCTAGGCTTTCGAACTCACCCGTCGGCCACGGAGAGCGGCGCCGCAGGGAGGCTCAGGGAGATACCAGATGCTCGGTCTCGTGATCTTCGGTGACTGGTTCGGGCTGAAGCACATCATCGCCTACATCGTCATCCTGATCATCATCGTCGGGATCGTCTGGTTCGTAGCGCGAGGACGCGCCCGCACCTGAGCCCGCTCGCGCCAGTCTCGATCCGACCGGACCGAGCCGCACGGGGTCACGGCTGGCAGCCCTGTGACGCGGTCCCGAGGGCCGAGCTGAGCCGGTCCGGACCCGAGCACCAGGTCACCTCGCTGCGCTAGGCTGGCGGCTCTTGCGGCGTTTAGGCAGATTAGGTCGGTGCCCGGCGTACCGCTCTTATGGGTCGACCTCGGGACGGCCCGCTTGGCCGAGGCTAATGCTATCGAGCGTGAGACGAAGGGCTCGGCCGAACCGCCCGGGCGTAGCAGCCGTCCAGATTGCAGCTTCCGTTCCACCCCGTGCCCACCACCATGAAGTCCGGCGTGGTGGGCACCTGGGACTGGAGGGCGGCGTTCTGGGACTGAAGGGCCACGATCTGCTGTTGATCTGCGGCCTCCTGAGACTGGAGGGCGGCGTTCTGGGACTGCATTGCCGCGATCGCCTGCTGGTCCACGCCGTATGCCGACTGCTCCGAGCTCAGGCGATCGCTGACGTTCTGGACCTTCGTCCACTGGCCGAGATCGTCAACGATGAAGAAACCAAGCGCGCCAAAGACGATGACCGCGACAAGCGCCGCAATTAGGGGGCGCAGGACACGCCGGAAGAGGGGCTGCGGCGGCGCCCCGGGTGGCAATGGAGGCGCCGGGGGAGGAGGAATCACGTCGGGGTCCTCCGCGGAAGACTTGGTGCAAGACGAAGGCTTACACCATTCGGGCGGGGAGTAACTACAGGAGCGCCAGCGCCGTCGCGCGGGGCGCCTCGGCTGATGTCTACGCCGCTCAGCACATCGGCAGCGGGGTAACTCCTCCACACCCCGCACGCTGGGTGAAACCCTGGGGTATGTGGTGCATGCGGCGGGAACGGACTGCGCGGCATGGGCTTACAGGCTCGAATTCCCGGGTGGCCTGATCACGCGCCAGCGCCCGCGCGGGGCACGTGGCACCAGGGGCTCACTCGCCCATGTGAGACGGCATGGGACCATGGGTTCCAAGTGACACACGGCGTGTGCACGTGTCCGCCAGGGCTCTCGGCGCCGAGCCGGGGCGGCTTCTCCAGGCGTAGCCGGGCGTCGTTGGGGTACTACCCCAACTGCTACCCCAACGCGGGCTTGCCGACAGCTTGCCGCGGCTGCCCTGGAGAGCCCTCGCAGGCGTCGAAATCGTTGACAACCCTGGCGATCGCTGCCTGCGGCTGACGACCGCTTCCAGCCGCCCGTCGAATCTCGCCTTCCCGACGTTTGCGGGTGTCGTCGATCACCCCTCCGCGGCGCCGCATCGGGTTCGCGTCAGGAACCTCCCCACGACGCGGGCACTGATCGGTGGGTGCCGACCGCTCCTCGTGAGCTCGTGACCGCGCCGGGCCACCGCCTGCCCGTGACCGCTGTGCGAGTGACGAAACGCCCGCAGTGATGGTGGGGTGACCGGCCCGACCCGCGCCAGGCGGTCAGAGCGGGCGGCGCGGCGCCGCCGGCGACGCTGCGACAGCACTCCCGACTGGGGTAGGCTGGCGCCTCGCACTGTCCGGCCCTCGCCGCGACGCGAAGCCGTCCACCCTGGAGATCATCAATGCTGGCTTTCACCCCGTTCGGGATCAAAGAGATCATCGTCTACATCGTTGTCGTGATCGTCATCGTGGCGGCGGTGATCTGGTTCATGAGCCGGGGCCGCGCCAAGAGCTGATCGCCGGGGCGGGCTGCACGGCCCGCCGGCGCTTCGCACAGCGCCGTCGTGACCACGGGATGGCTGGCGCCCTGACGGGTTCGCCGCAGGATGGTGGCGCGGCGCGCGAGACGCTGCGTGTTCGGGCGTGCCCCGGCCGACGGGCGCGTGTCACTCTATGGCTGTGGATGGCGCAGGCGGGTCGACGATCGGGACGGTCCTGGTGCTCGGCGGCGGGGGAGGCCGGGGGGCGGCGCAGCTCGGCATCCTGCGCGCCCTGGGGGAGCGAGGGATCGACCCGGATGCCTGCGTCGGCACCAGCGTGGGAGCTCTCAACGCCACGGTGGTGGCGAGCCGGCCACTCCCGGAGGCAGTCGACCTGTTGGAGCGGATCTGGGCCAGCCCTCAGACCCGGGACGTCTTTCGCTCCCATCCTCTGCGGATGGTGTTCAACCGCGCTCGGCGGCAGCCCTGGCTGCGCAGCGACGACGCCATCGGCGCCCTGGTGGACTTCGCCATCGGCCTCACCGGCACGACGGCGTTCGAGGAGCTGCGCCGCCCGCTCGAGATCATCGTCACCGACCTGCTGACCGGCGACCCGGTGGTGATCTCCCGCGGCCCGCTGAGGGACCCGCTGCGCGCCTCGTGCGCCATCCCGTTCGTCTTCCGGCCGGTCCAGCTCGGCGACCGCGCCTACGTGGACGGTGGCGTCACCGACAACTGCAGCCTCGCCACCGCAGCGCGGATGGAGCCCGCCCAGATCATCGCGGTCGACCTCACCGCGGAGCCGGCGCTGCCGGCGCTGCGGCGTCTCTCGGAGGTGTTCGAGCGGGTCACCTCGGTCGCGCTCCACTCCCGCCTCCTGGCCGACTTCGACCGCTTCAGCAAGCACCTGCCGGTGACCCTGATCTGCCCCCGGATCGCCAACCCGCTCCGGGTGGCCGACTTCTCGAAGGTCCGCGAGGCCGCCCGCACCGCCATGGAAACCCTGCTCCAGACCATCGGCCGGGCCGATGGGCGGCTGGCACCGGGCGTCTTCTACCTCCCCATCTCGATGGAGGGGAGCCCGGCGGCCGGCTGACCCCGGCGGTGGCCACATCTGCCGCCGCCGGAGCCCGCCATCGAACCGGTGTTCGCACCTCTGGTAAGCTAGCCGGATGCCCAGAGCCGAAGGCACCTTCGACATCGACCGCTTCGACACCGAGAAGCCGCACGACGAGCACGACGGGGTGACCCTGACGCGGGCCCACATCACCAAGACCTTCCACGGCGACCTGGCGGGCGGCAGCGAGACCGACATCATCATGGTGCAGACGGCGCAGCCGGCGGCCTACGCAGGGATCGAGCGGTTCGAGGGGTCCGTGCAGGGCCGGATGGGTGGATTCGTCCTCCAGCACAACGCCGGTGGCGAGGCGGGTGTCCTCTGGATGACCTGGAAGATCGTCGAGACCAGCGGAACCGGCGGGCTGGCCGGGATCCGCGGCGAGGGGCAGATCATCGTCGGTCCCGGCGGAGAGCATTCGTACACCCTGGATTACGAGCTGTAGTCAGCCTACCGCCTTAGCAGGGCGTTGAAGTCCG
>DNAU01000081.1 GCA_003491925.1 Chloroflexota bacterium | reverse complement strand
ATGGAGATCATCGCCGAGCTGGAGCCGGAGGTCCGCGGCGCCTACGCGGGCGCGGTCGGCTACCTCGACTTCCGCGGCAGCCTGGACACCGCGATCGCTCTCCGCACCGCGGTGGTCCGCCAGGGACGGCTCCACCTCCAGGCCGCGGCCGGCATCGTCGCCGACTCCGACCCGGCCGAGGAGGCGCGCGAGATCGACAACAAGCTGCGCGCCCTCGCCATGGCCGCGGAGTCGCTCCGCCCGGCGACCGAGGCGGCCGGGGCGGCGGAGGGCCCGAGACGGTGAGCGTGGCGGCCCCGACCGGCGGGGGGCACCCCTCGTGAACGAGGAGTTCAGCCTTCCCGACCGCGACCTCGGAGATTCGGTCCTGGTTGTCGACAACTACGACTCCTTCACCTTCAACCTGGTCCAGCGGCTGGGCGAGCTCGGGGCGCGCTGCGTGGTGGTGCGCAACGACACGGCCACCGTGGCGGCGATCCGGGAGCGCCGGCCGGCGGCCGTGGTGGTCTCGCCCGGGCCCAGGGCCCCCGCCGACGCCGGGATCTCCGTCGAGCTGATCCGCGAGCTCGGCGCTCGCATCCCCATCCTCGGGGTGTGCCTGGGGCACCAGGCCATCGGGGAGGCGTACGGTGGCCGGGTGGTGCGCGCGCCGTCGCTGATGCACGGGAAGCTGAGCCAGGTCCGCCACGACGGCTCCGGGCTCTTCGCCGGGGTGCCCGACCCTTTCACGGCGACCCGGTACCACTCGCTGGTGGTCGAGCCCGCGACCCTGCCCAGATCGCTCGAGGTCACCGCTCGCACCGACGACGGGGTGATCATGGCGCTGCGCCACCGCGAGCACCCCGTGGTCGGGGTCCAGTTCCACCCCGAGTCGATCGGCACCGACGCCGGCTACCGCATCCTCGAGAACTTCCTGGAGATGACCGCAGTGCCGCTGCAGGTTCGTAGGTGACGGTCGTGGGGCACATCGTCTTCGGGGGGACGCTCGTCCGACGCCTGCGACGTCGGCGGCTTGTGCTCGGCGCGATTGCAGCTCGCGCCTGCGCAAACCCCCCTGCGACGACGTGCCCCACCACCGTCTCAGCGTGGGCCCGGGCGTCATGAGCACGGATCTCGGGGCGCTCGGGCCGATCGTCGAGCGGAAACGACGCGAGGTCGAGGAGATCAGCTGCGGTCGCGGAGCCATCTGGGCCAAGGCTGAGCACCTGCCAGCCGCGCCCGGCGTCGAGGTGCTGCGCGGCGGTCGGGTCATCGCCGAGCTGAAGCGCTGCTCGCCCAGCGGCGGCTCCCTGCGCGCCGACCTCGACGTGGGGGAGGTCGCCGCCGCGTACGCCGGCGCTGGGGCGGCGGCGATCTCGGTGCTCACCGACGGCTCCGACTTCGGCGGCTCGCCGGCGGACCTGGAGGCGGTGCGGGCCGCGGTCGAGATCCCGGTGCTGCGCAAGGACTTCACGGTGGATCCCGTGCAGGTCGCCGAGTCCCGGGTGCTCGGCGCCGACTGGGTGCTGCTGATCGTCGCCGTGCTCGAGGGAGGCGCCCTCGACGAGTGCCTGGAGGCGGTGCGACGGGCGGGCGCCCAGGCCGTGGTCGAGGTCCACGACGAGCAGCAGGTGGAGCGCGCCCTGGCCGCCGGGGCCAGCTGCGTCGGCATCAACAACCGCGACCTGCGCAGCCTCCGCACCGACCTCGGCACCTTCGCCCGGCTGCGCCGGCTGCTCCCGGACGGGGTGGTGAGCGTCGCCGAGTCCGGGGTGCGGAGCGCCGCCGACGTCGGCCGCCTGGTGGGGGAGGGGGCCGACGCGGTGCTGGTCGGCGAGGCGCTGATGCGTCACCCCGACCCGGGTGCCCTCTGCGCCGAGCTGGTGGCAGCCGCGGCCGCGGAGGGGGCGGGGCGGCGACCGTCCGCGGACGGGGTGCGGCCGTGATCGTCAAGGTCTGCGGGGTGCGCACCCCCGAGATCGCCGACTGCGCGGTCGAGGCGGGAGCCGACTGGGTCGGGGTTGTCCTCGAGCCGCGCAGCCCGCGCCACGCCGACGCCGCCGCCGTGGACGCGGTGCGCACCGCGCTGGCGGGGCGCGTCGACCTGATCGGCGTGATGGTCGAGCCGACAGCCGAGCGCTGCGCCGGTCTGGCTCGCCAGCACCGGTTCGACGCGGTCCAGCTCCACGGCCGGGTGGAGCCGTGGCTGGTCGAGGAGGTCGACGTCCCGGTGATTCGGGCGGTGAACCCGGCCGACCGGCGGGGCGCCTTCACCGCCGACTGGTGGCCGGACTGCCTGCTGCTCCTGGACAGCCCGCTGGCGGGGGCCGGCACGCTCCCCGGCGGCACCGGCAGGCTGGTCGACCTCGAGACCGCCGCCGAGGTCGCCGCCCACCGCCCCATCATCCTGGCCGGGGGGCTGACCCCCGACAACGTCGCCGCCGCCATCGAGCGGGTCCGGCCGCACGGTGTCGACGCCAGCAGCGGGCTGGAGTCGAGCCCCGGGGTCAAGGACCCCGGCAGGGTCCGCGACTTCGTGATCGCGGCCCGCGAGGCGTTCACTACGCTGCACGCGCGCGAGGCGGCGGCCACCGGTCCGGGCGCCGTCACCCGCGCCGGAGGGGCAGGTCGATGACCGCCGCCGGCCGCTTCGGGATCTACGGTGGGGCCTACGTACCCGAGACCCTGGTGCCCGCCGTCGAGGAGCTGGAGGCGGCGATGACCGAGGCGCTCGCCGACCCCGGCTTCGTCGCCGAGCTGGACTCGTGGCTGCACGACTACGCCGGGCGCCCCACCCCGCTGACCCTGGCCCGACGGCTGACCGCCGACTGCGCCGGGGCCGAGATCTGGCTCAAGCGCGAGGACCTCGTCCACACCGGCGCCCACAAGCTCAACAACGCGCTCGGCCAGGTGCTGCTGGCCCGGCGGATGGGCAAGACCCGGATCATCGCCGAGACCGGGGCCGGCCAGCACGGGGTGGCGGTCGCCACCGTCTGCGCCTGCTTCGGCCTCGAGTGCGTCGTCTACATGGGTCGCGAGGACACCCGCCGCCAGGCGGTCAACGTCTACCGCATGGGCCTGCTCGGCGCCGAGGTCAGGCCGGTGGACAGCGGCTCGAGGACCCTCAAGGACGCCACCAACGAGGCCATTCGAGATTGGGTCACCAACGTCCAGAACACGCATTACGTCATCGGCTCGGTGGTGGGGCCGCACCCCTACCCGACCCTGGTCAGGCGCTTCCAGCGGGTGATCGGCGACGAGGCCCGTGCCGAGGCGCTGCGCCGCTGGGGTGCGCTCCCCGACTCGGTGGTCGCCTGTGTCGGCGGGGGCAGCAACGCCATCGGGATCTTCACCGCCTTCATCGAGGACGAGGACGTGGAGCTGCTCGGGGTGGAGGCGGCGGGTCGCGGGATCGGCACCGGCGAGCACGCCGCGTCCCTGGTCGCGGGCCGGCCCGGTGTCCTCCACGGGGCGTACAGCTACCTGCTCCAGGACGAGAACGGCCAGGTGCGCGAGACGCATTCGATCTCGGCGGGGCTCGACTACCCCGGGGTCGGCCCCGAGCACTCCGCGCTCCGCGACTCGGAGCGGGCCCGCTACGTCGTCTGCACCGACGAGGAGGCGCTGCGCGCCTTCCACCGGCTCTGCCGGATGGAGGGGATCATCCCCGCCCTCGAGTCCAGCCACGCCCTGGCGGTGGCGGAGCGCCGGGCCCGCGAGCTCGGCCCGGGGCATCGGGTGCTGGTCTGCCTCAGTGGCCGTGGCGACAAGGACATCGACACCGTGCGGGCGATCGGCGGCTCGGGGTCCGTCGCTCCATGACCGCCGGCCTCCCCGTTGGGCCGGCCCGGTTCGCGGCCGCCTTCGCGGCGCGCGCCGGCGACGGACGTCCCGGGATCATCCCCTACGTCACCGCCGGTTTCCCGGGGCCGGCCGACACCGCGCCGCTGCTGCTCGCCTGCCAGCGGGCGGGGAGCCTGGCGGCCGAGGTGGGCATCCCCTTCAGCGACCCGCTGGCCGACGGACCCACCATCCAGCGCACCGGGTGGCGCGCCCTCGAGCAGGGGATGACCCCCGCCCGGGCGATCGCCCAAGTGGCCGAGGCCCGGACCGCGGGGCTGACCATCCCGGTGGCGGTGATGACCTACATCAACCCGGTGCTGGCCGTCGGCGTGGAGGCCTTCGCGGCCGCGTGCGCCCGGGCCGGCGTCGACGGGGTGATCGTCCCCGACCTCCCCGCCGAGGAGGCCGCCGCGCTGGCCGCGGCGCTGGCGAGCCACGGGCTGGCCCACATCCCGCTGGTGGCGCCCACCACGCCGACCCCCCGCGTGGCCCGGGTGGCGGCAACCGCCGCCGGCTTCGTCTACTGCGTCAGCGTGACCGGCACCACGGGCGCGCGCGAGAGCGTGGGCCCCGCCGCGCTGGACCTGCTGGAGCGGGTGCGTTCGGTCACCGCCCTGCCGCGCGCCCTCGGTTTCGGCATCTCACGGCCTGAGCACGTGGAGGCTCTCACGGGTCGTTGCGAGGCGGTCGTGGTCGGTTCGGCGCTGCTCGACGCCATCGCGAGGGGCGGTGACGATCCCGGGGCGATCGCGGAGCGGTTCATCCGCGGGCTCCGCGGGGTGGGCGTGGTCGGGTGAGCCTCACGTCGACCTCCGCAACGTCGCTCCGATGAGTCCCCCCGTCAACCTGGGGCCGATCTTCCGCCTGGAGGGCGAGGTTCGGGTGCCCGGGGACAAGAGCATCAGCCACCGCGCCCTCATCCTCGGAGCGCTGGCGCGCGGCCGCAGCTACCTCGGCGGCCTGGCCCCGGGCGAGGACGTGGCCCACACCGCGTCGTGCCTGGAGGCGTGCGGCGTCTACATCCGCATCCACGGCGACGGCCGCGCGATGGTGGAGGGCACCGGGCCCGTGCATGCCCTGATCGCCCCCGCCGAGCGCCTCGACTGCGGCAACTCGGGGAGCACCATGCGGATGCTCGCCGGGGCCGTCGCCGGGCATCCCATCACCGTCTGCCTGGAGGGGGACGCCTCACTGATGCGGCGGCCGATGCGCCGCGTCGCCGCCCCACTCCAGGAGATGGGAGCCGCGGTCCGGCTGGGGCCGGAGGGCACCGCTCCGATGACCGTCGAGGGGCGGCGTCCCCTCCGGGCCATCACCTTCGAACCGCCGGTCCCGAGCGCCCAGGTCAAGACCGCGGTCCTGCTCGCCGGTCTCTTCGCGGACGGGCCGACCACCGTGGTCGAGCCGGCCCCGACCCGTGACCACACCGAGAGGCTGCTCCAGCTCTGCGGCGTTCAGGTGGCCCGCGGCGACGGTCGTGTCACCGTCGCGCCTGCCGTCCTGGAGCCCTTCGGCCTGCGGATCCCGGGGGACCTCAGCTCGGCCGCCTTCTTCCTCTGCATGGCGGCGGCGCGCGAGGGCTGGCGGGTCCGCTGCCCCGACGTGGGCCTGAACCCCGGCCGCAACGGAGTGCTCGATGTGCTTCGCGCCATGGGCGCCGGGGTCGAGGTCGCCGAGGGCGAGCCGGCCGGTGGCGTGGAGCCGGTCGGCGACGTGGAGGTGCGCGGCGGCATCCTGCACGGGACCCGCATCGAGGGTGCGCTGGTGCCGCGGCTCATCGACGAGCTTCCGGTCATCGCGGTGCTCGCCACCCAGGCGGAGGGAGTGACCGAGATCCACGACGCCGCCGAGCTGCGGGCCAAGGAGTCCGATCGCATCGCCTGCCTGGCCGCGGGATTGAAACGGATGGGCGCGCGCTGCGAGACCCTCCCCGACGGGCTGCTCATCGAGGGACCGACCCGGCTGGTGCCGGCCGCCGTCGACGCCGCCGGCGACCACCGGCTGGCGATGGCCTTCGCGGTGGCGGCGGGCCTCTGCGCGGCTCCGGGCGAGACCCGCATCGCCGGCGCGGAGTCGGTGGCCATCTCCTATCCCGGGTTCTTCGAGGACCTCGCGACCCTGTCCGCGGGGTAGGCGTAGACGGGCTGCCCCCTACACCGCCGCGGTGGCCCGGTCGCGTGCCGTGGCCTCCGCGGTGAGGCCTGCCGTCTCCGCGCTGAGGCCCGCCGCCTCGGGGACCCCGTCGCGGTAGGTGACCGTGTTGGTGTGGAGCGCGGGGATCCGCGGGCCGGGGACGACGATCCCCACCAGGTTCAACGGGTCGGCCGCCGACAGGGTGACCAGCTCACCCGCCGGCTGGCTGCGGCGCACCGAGCGCAGCATGTCGACCGCCTCCGGTCGGGCGTACTGCTCGCCGGCAAAGCCGTTGACGAAGCGACCGCCGCGCACCGTGCCCCGCGCCTCCATCCGCCGGAGCGCCCAGAGGACCTCGCGCCAGGGGATGGCCAGCGTCTCGCGGGCGAGCAGGTCGTGGAAGACGACGCCCCAGTGCGCCAGGAGCTGCTCCGCCAGCGCCTCCGCCAGACCGTCGCGATCCGCCACCGGCGCCGCCTCCGGCAGCAGCGACCAGCGCCCCTCCCCGGCGACGATGCCCGCGGCGCCTCGCCGGAGGCCATGTCCGTGGCGTGGGACGCCGTGGCGGTGGCCGTCGAGCAGTGAGCGCACCGCCGCGAAGCCGTCGGCGGTGACCAGCCCCCGACCGACCGCGTCCCACAGCCCCGCGGACACCTCGGTGGGGAGGCGTCGTGAGAGCGCGACGACGTCGCCGGTGAAGAGCGCCCCGTGCTCGCGCAGCACCGCGACGACGTCCCGGGTGGCGCAGCTCTCCGGCTCGGACGGCCGGGCGGCGCCGCGGACCGCCTGGAGCAGCCAGGGCAGGTCGCCGCGCACCACCAGCGTCACCGGCGTGGCCCGGGATGGGAACGGCCGGCTGCGCACGCTCGCCTCCGGGTCGGCGTCGCGCACCCGCAGCCGGCCCCAGGCCACGCTGCCCGAGAGGCAGAGGTCGTCGAGCCACGCCGGACGGTACCCGGCGACGCGCCGGGGGAGGATCTCCG
>DNAU01000162.1 GCA_003491925.1 Chloroflexota bacterium | reverse complement strand
TACTCGGCGTCGGTGATCTCGGGTCGGTCGAGCACGTGGTAGAGGTGGCTGTGGAGGTCCACCTCCCGGCGCAGCTCCTCGGCGCGCCGGCGGGCCTCCTCGGGGATCGTCTCGTCGGTCATCGGTCCACCACTGGTGACGGCAAAGGTCTCCGTCGGATTATGGACAAGCGGCCCAGGTCGGTCGGAGCGGCCCGGACTGGTACTTTTCTCCCGGCATGACCCGCGCATCGGCGTTCCTCGACCCCCGCCTCAGCGAGTACCTGGTCGCCCACGCCCAGCCCCGCGACCCGCTGCTCGCCGAGCTGGTGGCCGAGACCCACCGGCTCTACCCCGAGCTGGACCTGCAGGTGAGCCCGGACGAGGGGGCGCTGCTCCGCATGCTGGTCCGGCTCTGCGGCGCCCGGCGGGCGATCGAGCTGGGGACGTTCACCGGGTATTCGTCCATCTGCGTCGCCCAGGGGCTGGCACCCGGGGGCCGGCTGCTCTGCTGCGACGTCAGCGCCAAGTGGACCGCGGTGGCGCGGCGCTACTGGGAGCTGGCGGGGCTGACCGACCGCATCGAGCTGCACCTCGGCCCGGCGCTCCGGATCGTCGCCGGCCTGCCCGCGGAGCCGCGCTTCGACTTCGCCTTCGTCGACGCCGAGAAGACCGAATACATCGACTACTACGAGGCGCTGGTGTCGCGGATGGCCCCGGGCGGGCTGATCGCCGTCGACAACACGCTCGGTCACGGCAAGGTGGCGGGGGTGGGCGAGCTCGACCCGCGGGCGCGGCTGATGCGCGCGTTCAACGACCACGTGCTGGCCGACCCGCGGACCCAGTCGGTCATCGTGCCCATCGCGGATGGATTGACGCTGGTGACGGTCAACGGCTGATCACGCGGAGCGTGCACCCGGCTGATCCCAGCGCTCCGGTCAGAGGGCCTTGAAGTAGCGGGCGACCGGGAGGAGCGTGAAGCGGCCCGAGCCGCGGTCAGCCCTCGGCGGGAGAGAGCTTGGCGTCGGCGACCGCGAAGATCTTCATCCCCGCCTCGTCGAAGCGGATCACCACCTCCTCGCCGGCCCGGGTCATGGTGCTCTTGAGGATGGTGCCGCTCCCGTACTTCGGGTGCTGGACCCGCATCCCCTCGGCGTGACGCTGGGGGGGGACCTCCACCGGATTGGCTCGCACCGCGTGAGCGTGGACGGCCTCGCGGACCGCGCCGGGCTGGCGCGGCGCCGACACCGGGGGGCCGCCGGGCCGGCGGACCACCTCCAGCATCCCCGCCGGGATGTCGGCCAGGAATCTCGACGCCTGGGCGAGCTGACCGCTGCCGTAGAGGTGGCGCCGGAAGGCGTGGAGGAGGTAGAGGCGGTGCTGGGCGCGGGTGACCCCGACGTAGACCAGCCGGCGCTCCTCGGCGATCCCCTCGTCGCCCTCCTCGAGGGCACGGACGTGGGGCAGCAGCCCCTCCTCCAGCCCGCAGAGGAAGACGACCGGGAACTCCAGCCCCTTCACCTGGTGGAGGGTGATCAGGGTCACCCCGCTCTTGGTGTCGTCGAGGCTGTCGACGTCACTGACCAGCGCGACGTTCTCCAGGAACTGGTGGAGGCCGTCGGGAGCCGGCACGTCCGCGTACTCCTCCGAGTAGCCGATCAGCTCGGTGACGTTTGCCCAGCGCTCCTCCCCCTCGGGGGTGCCGTCGCGGAGCATCGCCTGGTAGCCGCTCTCCTGGACGATCCGCTCGAGAAGGCGGGGGACGGGGAGCGTCGCGCTCAGCTCACCGAGATGGGCGATCAGGGCGGCGAAGCCCGCCAGCGCCTGGAGGGCCCCGGGGCCCAGCTCGGCCTCGGCGCCGGCATGCTCGACGGCCTGGAAGGGCGAGATCCGGCGCTTCCGGGCGATCCGCTCCAGCTCGGCCACGCTCCGGTCCCCGATCTTGCGACGGGGGACGTTGACGATCCGGCCGAAGGCGACCGGGTCGCGCGGGTTGGCCACCAACCGCAGGTAGGCGAGGACGTCCTTCACCTCCTTGCGCTCGTAGAAGCGGAGCCCCCCGACCAGCCGGTAGGGGATGCCGCGGCGCAGCAGGACGTCCTCGAAGGCCCGGGACTGGGCGTTGGTGCGGTAGAGGACGGCGAAGTCGGAGAGGGAGTACTCGCCGGAGCCGATCAGCCGCTCGATCTCGCCGCAGACCGCGAGCGCCTCCTCGCGCTCGTCGTAGACGGGGATGAGCCGGACCGGCTCGCCACCGCCGCGCTCGGTCCAGAGCCGCTTGGCGGCACGGCCCTCATTGACCCGGATCACGGCGTGGGCGGCGTCGAGGATGGGCTGGCTGGAGCGGTAGTTCTGCTCCAAGGTCACCACCCGGGCATCGGGGAAGTCCTTCTGGAACTCGAGGATGTTGCGGATGTCGGCGCCCCGGAAGCGGTACACCGACTGGTCGTCATCTCCAACAACTGTGAGATTGCGATGAGTTGCGGCCAGCAGTGACACCATCAGGTACTGGGCATGGTTGGTGTCCTGGTACTCGTCGACGAAGAGGTGGCTCCAGCGCTGCCGGTAGTGCTCCAACATCGGGGGGATGTCCTGGAGAAGCTGGACGGTGCGCATCAGCAGGTCGTCGAAGTCCAGGGCGCCAGCGGCTCGGAGCTCGGCATCGTAGGCGCGGTAGATGCGGGCCACCTCGCCCTCGAAGTGGCCGCTGGCCCGGGCGGCGTAGGCGGGGGGATCGAGCAGCTCGTTCTTGGCGGCGCTGACCGCGTGGACGATCTTGGCCGGCGCGAGCCGCTTGTCGTCGATGCCGATCGACTGCATCGCCCGCCGCATCGCGGCCAGCCGGTCGGCCTCGTCATAGATGACGAAGTTCTGGGGGATACCGATGGCGTCGCCGTCGCGGCGCAGGATCCGGGCTCCGACGGCGTGGAACGTGCCCAGCCACATGCCGCTGATATCGGTGCCGAGCAGCTTCTCCACCCGACCCCGCATCTCCCGCGCCGCCTTGTTGGTGAAGGT
>DNAU01000097.1:2535-3037 GCA_003491925.1 Chloroflexota bacterium | reverse complement strand
CGCCGGTGATCGTCCCGCCGGTGACGGCCTCGCCGCCCAGCCGTCCCAGCGGTGCCTCCGGGTCGGCCCCCAACCCCGAGCAGTTCGACACGTCGGCGGTCCCGCCGATCGACCTGATCTCCCTGGTCTCGGGGATCCACATGGGGAGCGCCCCCCAGATCATCGTCTTCCTGCTCATGCTCAACGCGCTCCTGATCGGGGCGATCGCGGTCATCTCCCGGCGCGGTCGCAACCTCACCCGCCGCACCCTCGAGTGCGGCAACCAGCCCAGAGAGCGGGTCACCGGCGATCCCAGGTAGCGGGCGGCGCGTCCTGCAACGTCGGCTGGCGCAGCCGGTCACGGATTGGTTGCTCAGGATCGCCACTGGGGACATCGCCAGATACTGCTTGGGTGAGAGCGCTCGACGCCGTCCCCGCACCCCGCGCCGGGCCTGCCGCGCTGCGCCGGCCGGGGGGGCGCGTCTCCGACCTGCGCTACCTGCTGATGGGGCGGATCGTCCCC
>DNAU01000097.1:1829-2521 GCA_003491925.1 Chloroflexota bacterium | reverse complement strand
GCGGATCATCCCCGCCGTCCTGTACGCCCTGCTCGGGTACGGAGTGGTCGAGCACGCTCTCTGGCTGGCCGCGCACCTCGCCCAAGTCACCTGGCTGACGGTGATCGGTGGCCCGATCCGCGAGGGCCTCTTCGGCGCCTTCTGCCTGATCCCGGTCGTCCTCTTCGTGGTGCGCCCCAAGCCTCAGGTCGCCGACGGCCGGGTGCTGCCGCGACTGGTCGCCTTCGCGGGGACGGCCATCCTGCTCGTCCTCGGCACCGGCCTGCCCGAGGGCATGCGCCTGGTGTCGATCCCCGGCTGGGTGGGATCCGTCTCATCGCTCGTCCTGGCGGCGGTCACCGCCGGCGCGGTCTGGGGGCTGCTCAGCCTGCGGCTCTCTTTCGGCATCTTCCCGGCGGCGCGGCGACTGGTCACCGGCGGCCCGTACCGCCTGGTGCGCCATCCCCTCTACCTCTGCGAGATCGTGGCGGCGCTGGCGATGCTCGCCTCGGACGGCCATCTCGTGACGCTCGTCGTGGTCGCCATCTTCGTGGTCCTGCAGGTGACCCGGATCAGGTACGAGGAGAACCTGCTCCGGGACACCTTCCCCGCCTGGCGCGACTGGGCGGCCGGACGGGCCCGGTTGGTCCCCGGGGTCTGGTGAGGCGGCTCAGCCGGCGGCGCTGACCCCCGAGCGCCGCTCCACCGCCGCG
>DNAU01000097.1:0-1777 GCA_003491925.1 Chloroflexota bacterium | reverse complement strand
GAGCGCCGCTCCACCGCCGCGGCCTCGTGGTGGAGCAGCCAGCGCTTCACGTCGGTCCCCCAGCCGAAGCCTCCCAGCGAGCCGTCGGCGTGCACCACCCGGTGGCAGGGGACGATCAGTGCGATCGGGTTGCGCGCACACGCGGTTCCCGCCGCCCGAGCGTGGCGCCGGTCGCCTCCCAGCTCGGCGTAGCTCCGGACCTCGCCCGCGGGGATCAGCCGCAGGGCGCCCCAGAGGCGCTGCATGGCAGGCGTCCCCTCCGCCCGCACCGGGAGCCGGTCGATGGCGGTGACGTCGGTCCCGGTGAAGTAGGCGCGGAGGGCGGCCGAGATCGGGCCGAGGTCGCTGCGGCCGCGGATCTCGGCGTCCGGCTCGGCGAGCCGCTCCCGCAGCAGATCGACATCCGCGGTGAAGCCGCCGGCCACGACGGTCTCTCCTTCGGCGATCGCGGTGAAGGCTCCCAGCGGGGTCGGGACGGTCACGGCGTCATAGGTCATGGGTGATCTCCAGCGGGTCGGGTGGGCTGTCTGGCAGCGCCGGCCCGGGGCCGGCGGAGGTCGGGGGCGCGAGGGTGCTCCAGAGATGGAGGGCGGCGTAGGCACGCCAGGGGCGCCACGCCTCGGCGCGCCGGGCGAGGCTGGGTGGGTCGGCTGGCTCTCCGAGGCGCTCCATCGCGCGCCGCAGCCCGAGGTCGCCGATCGGGATCGCGTCGGGGTCGCCGAGGGCCCGCATGGCGATGTAGGCACGGGTCCAGGGACCGAAGCCGGGCAGACCGGCCAGGACGGCATCGACCTTGCCGGGGTCATCGCCGGTGAGGTCGACCTCGCCGGTTGCCACCGCGCGGCTGAGCGCCCGGATCGACTCGATCCGGCGCCCGGTGAGGCCCAGCCCGTCGAGGTCGGCCTCCGCGAGCCGGTCAGGCGTGGGGAAGAGGTGGGTGATCGCACCGGCCGGGACGCTCAGAGGCTCGCCGAGGCGCACGACCAGCCTGGCGGCCAGGGTGCGGGCGGCCACCACCGAGACCTGCTGCCCGAGCACCGCCCGGACCGCGGTCTCGAACGGCTCCGCACTGCCCGGCACGCGCAGCCCGGGGAGGTCCGCGACCAGCCCCCTCAGGAGCGGATCACGGCTGAGGCCGCGGGCGATGGCGCCCGGGTCCGAGTCCAGGTCGAGGAGGCGACGGCAGCGCCGGACCACAGCGCCAACTCCGGCCATGTCGTCCAGGCGCACCCGGAGAAGGAGGTGGCCGTCACCGGGTGTCAGGGTGGCGACCGCCGAGCCGCCGGGGGTCCGGAGGGCGCGGGCGTAGGTCACGCCGGTGGCGGATTCGACGGCCGGGATGGCCCGCGCCGCCAGGAACGAGAGCAGGGGTGCGGCCGCGAACGGCTCGCGGTAGGCGAGACGGAGGGTGAGCCAGCCGCCCGGACTGCCGGCGCCCTCACCGAGCCCATCCTCGCTGGACGCCGCCGTCGTGCCGCCCTCGCCATGCCCATCCCGCCCGCGTCGCCCCAGCGCGCCGTCGCGGAAGGTCCCCGGAGCGACCCCCAGCTCCTGGCGCATGGTGTCGTTGAACTGGCGCAGGGAGCCGAAACCGGCGGCGAAGGCGACGTCCACCAGCGGCATCGAGGTCTGAGCGATCAGGGCGCGGGCGGTCTGGACCCGGCGGCTCCGGGCCAGCTGAAGCGGCGAGGCTCCCACCACCTCGGTGAAGTGGCGGTCCAGAGTGCGCGGGCTCACCCCGAGGCGGCGGGCCAGTGCCCCGATACCGCCGCCGTCC
>DNAU01000241.1:331-9128 GCA_003491925.1 Chloroflexota bacterium | reverse complement strand
GCGGTCCTCGGCGGCATCGGCAACATCGTGGGGGCCGGCATCGGCGGCTTCCTGATCGGGCTTGTCGAGGCCTTCACCGTGACCCTCATCCCCAACGGTGGCTCATGGGCGCTGATCGTCGTCTTCGCCGTCCTCATCCTGGTGCTGACGCTCCAGCCCACCGGGTTGCTGGGGATGAGGGTCCCCGACCGTGCCTGAGCCCACCGCGCCCAAGGGATCGTCCGAGGATCGTGCCCCCGGCCCCCGCGAGGCGGCGATGGACGCGACCTTGAACGGCGCGGCGCTTGACGAGGAAACCATCCTCGTGGCCCCCAGCGCGCCCGAGCCCGACGACATCGAGGAGGAGGTCCCCGGGGAGGCGGAGATCCCTCTCGCCGCCACTCCCGCGGGGAGCGGAGAGGGGGCCTCCCTCACCTGGATGCTCGCCAGTGTGGCCCTCGTCCTGCTCATCGCCGGCTGGCTGCTCCCCTGGTACGTGGAGCCGACCGCCAACGGCATCGGCTACAGCGCCCAGGACGCCCTGACCCAGACTCTCTCCCTTAACATCCAGGGGGCGGGCAGCCTGCTGGTGGTGATCATCGGGCTCTGCCTCGTCGGCCTGCTGGTCGGATTCCTCAACGACCTCTCGGCCCGCTTCGCGGGTCGGGGAACCCTCTTCCGCCACTCCCGGGCCCGGGTCGCCGTGGCCCTGGCGGGCGCGTCCTGCACCCTGCTCGTCACCGGGCTCATGAGCATCTCCGGAGCCCCTCCGCTGTTCGGTCCCCTCGACATCAACGCCCTGGCCGATGGCGCGGTCTGGATGACGCTCACCGGGTTCATCGTGGCCGCCTTCGCCTACGGGCTGCCCGGGCCATGGCTGATCGGCATCGCCGGAACGGTGCTGGCACTGGTGAGCTGGTCGCAGCCCTGGTACGTCAGCACCGGGCTCGGCGCCAAGCTTCCCCCTTCGGCGTCCCAGCAGCTGCTGAACCCAGCGAGCGGCGGAGCCGGCGACGTCCTCCTGCTGATGGTCGCGCTGGGGGTGGTCGCGGCCGTCGCCGGCCTCGCCGCCGACGCCGTGGCGTCGCTGCGGGGGCGCGCGACCCCGGTGCTGGGCCGGGCGCGCTCGATCGTCCTCTTCGTCGCCGCCGCTGCGGGGCTGCTGGTGCTCATCCTGGTCTCCGGCCTCCACAGCTCCTCGCCATTCGGCCCCCTCCACTTCGAGAGCTCCACCCGCGACCCCATCAACACCTACGCCGGCGACCCGGCCTGGATGGAGGTGCTGGGGCTGGTGTTGGCCGGCGTCGCGGTCGGCTTCCCCCGGCTGCTCAGTCGCCGGACCGTGATTCTGACGGTCCTCGCCTTCGCGATCGGCGGCGCCTTCCCGGCGATCTTCAACCAGGCCGACGACTTCGTGGCCTGGGGGGCGCGCTTCGCCGTCATCTACGTCCTGCTCGCGCTCGGGCTGAACGTCGTGGTCGGCTTCGCCGGGCTCCTGGACCTCGGCTACGCGGCCTTCTTCGCCATCGGCGCCTACACCACGGCCATCCTCTCCGGGCCTCGCTACGGCCTGCAGCTCCCGTTCTTCCTGCTGATCTTCATCGGGGCGGCGATGGCCTTCACCTTCGGTGCCATCCTGGGCGCGCCCACGCTCCGATTGCGCGGCGACTACCTGGCCATCGTCACCCTGGGCTTCGGCGAGATCGTGCCCAACCTGGCGACCAACAACATCTTCAACGCGACCGGTGGCCCCAACGGCGATGGCGCCAACCCCGCCTCGCTGTTGGGGAACAACTTCGGGCCCCTGGGCGCCCTGCCCCAGAACACGAAGTTCTACTTCTGGGCGCTGCTTGCCCTGGTCGCATTGGTGATCTGGCTGATGCGCAACGTCGAGCGCTCACGATTGGGCAGGGCATGGGTGGCGATCCGCGAGGACGAGGTGGCCGCGGCGGCGACGGGGATCAACACGGTCAGCACCAAGCTGCTCGCCTTCTCCATCGGCGCTTCGGTGAGCGGCTTCGCGGGCGCCTTCTTCGGGGCCATGCTCGGGACCGTCACCCCGGACAACTTCCAGTTCGCGGTCTCGGTCACCGCGCTGGCAACGGTGGTGCTGGGCGGCATCGGCAGCATCTCGGGAGTGATCGTGGGAGCGCTCCTGATCGCATTCGTCATCAACTGGGTCCTGCCCAACCTGGGCGGCTGGACCGCCACCGCCGGACACACGATCGGGGCGAGCCAGCTCAGCAACGTCGACTACTCCCAGTACACCTACATCATCTTCGGGCTGATCCTGATCACCGTCATGGTGCTGCGGCCGGGAGGGCTGCTGCCCAGCCGAGCCCGCAGGGTCGAGCTGCGGACCACCGACGAGTCAGGCTCGCTGGCCGACATCCGGGGAGAGGGGTGAGCTCGCCAGCCGAGGCAGCCGGGCCCGGCGCGGGGACGGCGGAGACGCCGGCCCTGCTCGAGGTCGACGCGGTGCGCAAGGTGTTCGGTGGCCTCGCCGCGGTGGACGGCGTCTCCTTTGACGTCGGCGAGGGCGAGATCGTCTCCATGATCGGGCCCAACGGCGCCGGAAAGACGACGGCGTTCAACTGCATCACCGGTCTGTACCCGATGACCTCCGGCACGGTCCGCTTCGACGGTATCGCCATCAACGGGCTGCCTCCGCACCGCATCACCCGGCTCGGGATCGCCAGGACCTTCCAGAACATCCGGCTCTTCTCCTACATGACGGTGATCGAGAACGTGATGGTGGGCGAGCACGTGCGCATGCGAGCCAAGGTCTGGGACGCCGTCTTCCACACTCCCCGTGCCCGGGAGGAGGAACGGCAGGTGACCGAGCGCGCCCACGCACTGCTCCGCCGCCTCGGGCTCGCCGAGTACGCCGACCGCTACGCGCGCAACCTTCCCTATGGCCTGCAGAAGCGGCTGGAGATCGCCCGGGCCTTGGCCAGCCGGCCTCGCCTGCTGCTCCTCGACGAGCCCGCCGCCGGACTCAACCCCCAGGAGAAGGTGGACCTCATGGGGGTCATCTCCCAGCTGCGCTCCGGGGGGCTCACGGTGTTCCTCATCGAGCACGACATGCGCCTGGTGATGGGGATCAGCGACCGCATCGTGGTCCTCGACTACGGGGAGAAGATCGCTGAGGGCAAGCCTGCGGAGGTCCGCAGCGACCCCCGGGTGGTCGAGGCCTACCTGGGCAAGGGCGCAGCGGCGGCGGGCCTCGCTGCGGCGGGGCCCGCCGCAGGCCCGGACAGATGAGAGGTCGAGGCTGATGGCGCTGCTCGAAGTCGACGCCGTCGATGTCTTCTACGGGCACGTCCGGGCCCTCCAGGGCGTCTCCCTCCACATCGACGAGGGCGAGATCGTCGCCCTCATCGGCAGCAACGGCGCCGGCAAGACCACCACGCTGCGCACCATCAGCGGGCTGGTCAGGCCGGTCCGGGGCGCGGTTCGCCTGGCGGGGAAGCCCATCCACACCATGGGGGCGGAGCAGATCGCACGGATGGGCATCGGCCACGCGCCCGAGGGCCGCCGTCTCTTCCCGCGGATGACCGTTCAGGAGAACCTGGACATGGGCGCGTACAGCCGCCGGGACGGGGACCGGGTCAAGCGCGACTACGCGTGGGTGTACTCGCTCTTCCCTCGCCTCGCGGAGCGGCGCCATCAGCTGGCCGGCAGCCTCTCCGGCGGCGAGCAGCAGATGGTGGCCATCGGCCGGGCGCTGATGAGCCGGCCACGGGTCCTCCTCCTCGACGAGCCGTCGCTGGGCCTGGCCCCGATCCTGGTCGACGCCATCTTCGAGGTGATCCGGCAGATCAATGGCGAGGGGACCACCATCCTCCTGATCGAGCAGAACGCCCTGCTCGCCCTGCAGACCGCCGCCCGCGCCTACGTCCTGGAGACCGGCTCGATCAACGTGGCAGGACCGGCCTCCGAGCTGCTCGCCTCCGAGGCCGTCCAGCGCGCCTATCTCGGCATGTGAGCACGGCTCACGCCGAGCGCATCGAAACCGCCGATGCCGGCTTGGCGAGCGCGTCCCCTCCGCCCTCCCACGAACCTCGCGCGCTGAGCAGCGACGGCGTGCAGATGGTCCGCTCATGATGGGCGGCTGAGCACACCCATGGACGTCCTTCTCCTCAAGCTCACCATGACCCCCGTCCTGATCGGCGTATCCGCCCTGGTCAGCCGTCGCTGGGGCCCGGGCCTCGGCGGATGGCTGGTGGCCATCCCGTTCACGTCAGGCCCCATCACCCTCGTCCTCAGCCTCAGCCAGGGGTGGCGCTTCGCCGGAGACACCGCCGCCGGCGTGCTTGCCGGCACGGGGTCGGAGGCAATCTTCTGCCTCGCCTACGCGTGGGCGGCGTCCCGTCTCTCCTGGCCGGCATCCCTGGCCGCCGGTGCCGCTGGCTTCGCCGTCACCACCCTCGCGCTCCTTCACCTGCCGATCTCCGTGGCTCCTGCGCTGACGGTCGCGCTGGGGGGCGTCGCCCTCGCCCTGGTGCTCTCCCCACGGTCGCTGAGGGGGAGCTCCCGGGCACTCGCCGACCATCCGACCGGCATCGGGGACATCGGCACGCGGATGGTGGTGGCGACCGGGGTGGTGCTGCTGCTCACCGGAGCGGCCACCCTCCTGGGGTCGACGCTGACCGGCCTGCTGTCCCCCTTCCCCGTCTTCGGCGCGGTGGTGATGGTCTCCTCTCAGCGCCTCCAGGGTGGAGGGGCGGGGATCGCCGCTGCCCGAGGTCTTCTCTGGGGGTTGGTCGGGGCCGCGCTCTTCTTCCTGGTCGTGGCCACCCTGCTGCCCCGATACGGGTTGATCTGCTTCGCTCCGGCGGTGGTGGTGGATCTGCTGGCGCAGGGTGCGACGCTGCCCCTGGCGCGGCATGGCTCGCCGGCCCGCGTGCCCTCCCCGGGGGCCGCCGTCTGAAGCATGGCCCGCCAGGCCCGGCGGGAGTCGGGCCCAGGGACGCCGCGCAGGGCGAGGTCGGAGTCCCGGTCGGGAGATGGCTACGCGCCCGGGAGACGTCGGAAAATGGCTACTCGGAAGGGAGAAGGCGGCCCGACATGAGCTGGGCGCTGACGCTCCGCGCCGCGCTGACGAAGCCCCGGGCGGCTGGCGATCGGTAGCGATCCCGGTGCCAGGCCATGACGATGGTCCGCGTGGGCAGATCCTCGAGATGGAGGATCCTGATCCGTGGATCCTGCTCGTCCAGGGTGAGCAGCGGGGTCACGGCCACCCCGATGTCGGCGGCGACCAGCCCCTGCAGGGTCCCGTTGTCATCGGTGCGCATTACCACCCTCGGCTCCACCCCGTGCTCGCGGAGAGCCTCCTCGACCCGGGCCCGGACGTGCGGGCTGCGGTTGCCGATGAGGGGGACATCGCGCAGGTCCTCGAGGCGCGCAGGCCGACCCGCTCCGAGGGGCGAGCTGCTCGGGACCACCAGCACGTAGGGGTCCTGCAGCAGCTCGGTCGCCTCGAACGGACCTTCAGGAAGCGGGTAGGCCGCAAAGCTGAGGTCCACCTCGCCCTGCTCCACGGCGACCAGCAGCTCATCGTCTGCCTCCTGCTCGGTCAGCACCACGTCGACCCCCGGCCACGCGCCGGCGAACTCGCGGAGCACGGCGGGAATGATCCGGGCGCCGACCGATTGGAAGGTACCCAGCTGCAGGCTGCCGACGGCGCCCGACTCGAAGGCGGCGAAGTCGGCGCGAGCGGCGCGCAGCCGTGCGATGACCGCGCGGGCATGGCGAACCAGCAGCTCTCCCGCCTCGGTGAGCTGGGTCTGCCGCCGGCCGCGGCGGCGCTCCACCAGACGTTGCCCGACGATGCCCTCGAGGGAGGCAAGCTGCTGGCTCACGGCCGACGGGGAGAGGTCCAGGATGTCGGCGGCGGCCCAGAGTGAACGGCTCTCGGCGACGGCCAGCAGCACCCCGAGATGGCGGATCTCCAGATTGGCCCACACATTAGGGTAACTCATATTCTTCGTAAATGATTGCACTATCTAAAGATATTTGGAAGGTGCACCATCGAAACGTGGAATACGCGATCGTGGCCTTCATCCTCCTGATCGGCCCGCTGAGCATGCTGCTCGGGACCGACTCCCGGGACCTCGGCGACCGCCGCGGGTGGTGGCCGGGCGTGTTCGGAGAACGCTGGAGCCGGTTGATCTCGCGCTCCCCCTCCCGGGTGGCGCCGCGGCCGCGGGGTCATCGACACTCCGGGTCGACGGGCTGACCGCTTCGAGGACCATCGGCTCGGGATCCGGCTCGGCAGCCCCCCCGCCGGGGAGTTGTCCCGAGCGGGTCAGTGCGTGGCCGCCGCGGCGACCGACTGCGGGCCGATCCCGTCCACGGGCAGCGACAGGCAGCGCACCCCGCCCCCGGCCTTGATGAACTCGCTCATCGGAAGTCCCACCACCCGGTAGCCGGCCGTCCGGAGCGGCGTCCGCAGCTCCTCCACGGCGGTCGATGAGACGACCACGTCCCCGATCGCCATGGCGTTGCAGGCGAAGCCGGCCGCGGCGCCGTCGGGCACCTCGACGACTCGGGGCACCAGCCGGCGCACCCGCTCCCGCGACTCGGGGGAGAGGGCCGCCGGCGCCAGGAGGATGGTCCCCGGGTCGAGCGGGCAGAGGCAGGTGTCGAGGTGGTAGAAGCGGGGATCCACCAGCTCCACGGCCAGCGTGTCGACACCCAGCTGCCGGGCCACCAACGGGATGGCCTCGGGGTCGGTGCGGAAGCCGTAGCCGCAGACCAGCGTGTCTCCGACGAAGAGTGCGTCCCCGGCACCCTCGAAGGCGATGTCGCCGGTGTCGCAGACCGGAGCCCCCCAGCCCTCGAAGAGCTCCCGCCAGCGGCTCTCCTCGCGCTGGCGCTCAGGATGCCGAAAGCGGCTGAGCACCACCCGGTCGCCCCTGGTCAGGCCCGCGTTGGCGGTGAAGACCATGTCGGGAAGACCGGGCACGGGGTCGGCGAGCACCACCTCGACCCCCAGCTCACGGTAGGTGTGGAGGAGGGCCTCCCACTGCTGCCATGCAAGCCGGCGATCCACCTGGGTGGCGACATGCATCCACGGGTTGATCTCGTACTCGACCCCGTAGTGGGTGGGGGGACACATGAGGATGGGCATCGGTGATGCCTCGTCGGGACGGGCCGATCGCGCCTGGGCGGGGAACTCCCGTCAACCGTGAGGTCGATGATGGCACAGGTCGATCGCCCCCGGCGCTCCGGCCGCTCGGAGGGCCGGGTCTATTCCCCGCGGGCGGCCCCGGGGCCCGGGCTGCAGTGGGGGCAGATCCACGCCCTCTCCTCGTCCACCCCCGCCGGCCGGGACGGGATGAAGGAGAGGCGTCCACAGTAGCCGCAGGCCAGCCGGATCCATCCGCCGCCGGACCGGGCCGGGCCGTGGTGGGAGGCGAGATCCGGCCCGGCGCTGCCATCGGCGGGTCGACGCACGACCTGCGGACGGTCGACGGGCCGTGGGCCGGGCAGGACGGCGTCAGCGGTCTTCACGCCTCGAACATAGCGGGCGCGGAAGGCCAAACCGGGATGAAGCTGTCACGGGATGCCGCTGTCAGGTCGCAGGAAGCTGACCGGACCGCATACCCCGTACCGGCGCGACCGGATGCTCACTCCGGGGCGGTCGGCACCTCCAGGGGCAGCGCAGCGAGCACGGTGGGAAGGAACCCGCGACCGGGCACGGGGCGGCTGGGGGGCGGCGGGACGGGGTCGCGGTGGATGCACCAGCCGGGCTCGATGTCGTCGCGCAGGGTCACCAACTCGACCTGCCGGAGCTTGCCATCCGGGCTGCGCCCACGGTGCTCGACGGTCGCGACGAGCGACGAGCGCATCCTCCCTCCCGGGGCGGCCCAGCGCCAGAGAGTGGAGGTTTCGGTGATCTCGGCCGCTCCCGCGTCCACCAGCCGGGAGCTCCGATACTCCGCCAGCCGCAGGCGGCGTTTGCGGGTCGACCCCAGCACCCGCTCCGAGTCCACGACCAGACAGTTGGCGCGCCGTCGCAGAGGTATCCGAAGCCGGTCCGGGGAGGCGACCCCGGGGTGGTAGGGGGCGCTCGCCCGGCGGGCCAGCAGGGTGGGAAGGCGGCGTGGCCCGGCGGCCTGGGCGAGGGCCTCGCCCTCGCCCGCGACCCAGTCGGGCACCTGGATCCGAGGATCGGCCAGGGCCAGCCCACGGAGCAGTTCGAGGCGCCGTTCCAGGGCCAGGCTCATGGTCGCGCGACCTCCGAGGTGGAGCAGATCGATGGCCAGGTAGACGGCGGGAAGCCGGTGCTGGGAGGCGGGGCCGAGCGCCACCCGCTCGCCCAGGGCCGCCAGGTCGGGGCAACCGGCGGGGTCGAGCACCGCGACGACCCCATCGAGGACAACGGAACGCGCCATCAGCGAGTCGGCCGCGGCGACGATCTCCGGATACCGTGCGCCGACGTCGGCCAGCGTCTCGCTCTGGAGCCGGACTGCGGCCGGTGAGGCGAAGAGAAGCGTCCTCGCGCCGTCCCACTCGATGGAGAAGAAGAAGTCCGGGTCGTCGAAGGGCCCGACACAGGGGACCGAGAACTCCGGGAGCACCCGTCCCGGCAGCGCCGGGGGGAGGGGCAGCCTGAGGGGCAGCGCCTGGTCCTCCGGTCGCGGATGGGGTCCCCGAGCAGCGGAGGGGCGCACCGTCTCAGGAAGCCCGGCGACGACGGCCCGCGACGGCGACGCGCGGCTGCGAGTCCTCCTCGGCCTGGTCCGCCTGGCGGCGGCGGCCCGCGACGGTGACGCGCGGCTGCGAGTCCTCCTCGGCCTGGTCCGCCTGG
>DNAU01000241.1:0-266 GCA_003491925.1 Chloroflexota bacterium | reverse complement strand
ATCAGGTCGGTGACCTGGGCGATGGCCGGCGCCGGAGCCCGCTCGGGAGGCTGGTTGGCCAGCTTCGCCTCGACCAGGCTGACCACCGCCTCCCGGTACTGATCGCGGTGGCGTGCCGGGTCGAAACGGGCGGCCAGGTTCTCGATCAGCATCACGGCCATCGCCAGCTCCTTGGCGTGGACGTCCCCCTCGGCGTCCGGAAGGGCCAGCTCGCCGGCATCGCGGATCTCGTCCGGCCAGTGGAGGGTGTTGAGCAGGATCGCCCG
>DNAU01000286.1:3551-3774 GCA_003491925.1 Chloroflexota bacterium | reverse complement strand
GGTGGCGGAGGAGGAGGCATCAGGGGTCGTTCGCGCGCCGGTGGCCGCCCCCGACGGGTGATGCCCGCCCACCATGACCAGCGCCACCACCAGGGCGCCGGCGACGACGGCCACCGCTGCCAGCCCCAGGGCCGCGACGCGTCGGCGACGCCGCCCCGGGGCACCGGCCGGCATCGCGTCCGTCGGTGGGCGCGGTGCTCCCGGAGCTCGCCCCGGTCGTGCA
>DNAU01000286.1:0-3487 GCA_003491925.1 Chloroflexota bacterium | reverse complement strand
GCCCCGGTCGTGCGGCCTGAGGGCCCGGCGGCGCCGGTGACCGGGCCGGGGGCGCGGACTCAGGCGCCGTGGCCGGGGGCGGCGGGGCCTGCTCCGACGACGCCGGCTGGGACGGTGCTGACTCAGACGGTGGAGACAGTGACGCTCCTGACGGGGGCAGTGGCGATCCGGCCGCGGGCGGTTGTGGCGGCGACCATGGTCGCGGAGCGTCGGACCGCCGATCCGGGGTCGCCGCCACCAGTCCGCGCCGGGTCCGGCGGGCGGGCGGGGCCGCCGCGGGAACCCTGGCCCTGGCGGTGGCCGCCGCGCGGCGCCGGGCGAGCTCGTCCGATCGCGTGATGAGCAGATTCCGGCGCAGGTTGAAGGCGATCTCAGAGATCGACCCGTCAGCGTGCTGACGCTCGAGCTCGGCCAGCCGCGCCGCGAGCTCCTCAGGAGCAGACTCGTCCCTCATCCTTCCCCGTCAATTGTCGGACTGCGAGCCGACAGCGGCTACCACCCAAATTCGGCGTGGCGAGCGCCCCACGTGGGGCTGGCACTCTCTGCTGTCGCCACATAGCCTAAATCAGGCGGCGCGAACCGCCGGCCCTCACCGCGAGGGTTTGGAAGTGGTGCCCTGACCAGCGACGTGGTCACGGGGGAGTTCAGCCGGCCTCGGGGAGGCCATACGGAGCCACGGCGTCAGGGCGTCCCGGGGACGGGGGGGACAGACCGGGAAGCCTGCGGCTGACCACGTTCGGCCGCAGGCGCAACCCATACACGCTGCGGTGGAGGCAAGGCACGTGGAGAGCATCCGCGAATGGGGATGCCATTGATCACCGGCCGGTGGAACGGGCCGGGCCAGGCCGCAACGCCTGCGGCCCCTCCCCCACGTCCGCTCGGTGAGCTGCTGATCGATCGCGGGGCCACCACCTCGGGGACGGTGCGCTCCGCACTGCGCCGCCAGCGCCGGGATCGCCGGCCGATCGGCGAGTTGCTGGTCGACGCCGGCGTCCCCGAGGGGGATGTGGTCGGAGCCCTGGCGGAGCAGCTCGGCTTCAACCCGGTGGATCTCGACCAGGTCGTCCCCGAGGACGACGCCCTCTACCTGCTGGACGGTGAGACGGCCCGCAACCTGGGCGCTCTTCCCTTCCTCATCGACGAGCTGGGGATGGTCCATTGCGCGATCGCCAACCCCGCGGATGCCGACCAGGTCGCCGCCGTGGGGAAGGCCATCTCCCAGCCGGTGTTCCCCCGGCTCGCGGGCCGGCGCTCGCTGGAGCGCGCCCTGGATCGCCACTACACCGTGCTCCACCGGGTCGACCACGCGGTGCAGCGCGCCGTCGTCGACCGCCAGGAGGCCCCCTCCGCCACCCTGGCGATCCCGCTCCGTGCGGACGCCCCGGTGGTCCAGATCGTCGACCTGCTGCTCACCCAGGCCCTCCGCGATCGCGCCTCCGACATCCACATCGAGCCCCAGGCGGACCGCCTCCGGATCCGCTTCCGCATCGACGGCGCGCTCCACGACGTCAACTCCCTGCCCACCTCGCTGGTAGGCCCGATCGCGTCGCGGTTGAAGATCCTGGCCGAGATGGACATCGTCGACCGTCACCGCAGCCAGGACGGCCAGCTGGAGATGACCATCGATTCGCGCCCGGTGGACGTGCGGGTGTCGACCATGGAGACGATCTGGGGCGAGAAGGTGGTGCTCCGTCTCCTCGACCGGACCCGCTCGCTGGTCGCGCTGCCCGCCCTGGGGCTGCAGAACGCGGATCGCGAGCGGATGCGCCGCCTCATCGACTCACCGTACGGGATGCTGGTGGTGGCCGGCCCCACCGGCGCGGGCAAGACCACCACCCTCTACGCCGCCCTCAGCGAGCTGGACAGCGCGTCCCGCAACATCACCACCATCGAGGACCCGGTCGAGTACCGCTTCGAGAACATCAACCAGGTCCAGATCAACCGGCTGGCCGGGACCACCTTCGCCAACGGCCTCAAGGCGATCCTGCGCCAGGACCCCGACATCATCCTGGTGGGCGAGGTTCGCGACGTGGAGACCGCCCAGATCGCCATCCAGTCGGCTCTCACCGGACACCTGGTGCTCTGCTCGATGCACGCCGCCGACTCGGTGGGCGCCATCCACCGCTTCATGGACATGGGGATCGAGCCCTACCTGGTCGCCTCCGCCCTGATCGGCGTGGTGGCCCAGCGGCTGGTGCGGCTGGTCTGCGAGCGCTGCGCGGCGACGGCCGCCGCGACACCCGCGGAGGCCGCCTTCTTCCGCGATGTGATGGGCCATGAGCCGCCGGCTCGCTTGCCGAAGGCGGTCGGCTGCGTGCGTTGCGGGGGCACCGGGTTCCACGCCCGCGTGGGCGTCTTCGAATGCCTCCAGGTCGACGACCCCATCCGGGAGCGGATCGTGGCCAGATCGCATCACAACGAGCTGATCGAGGCCGCCGTCGAAAACGGGATGCACACCCTCCAGCAGGCCGGCTGCGACGTCGCCGCCAGCGGGCGCACCACCCTCACCGAGGTGATGCGGACCGTGTACACGATCTGAGGCGACGACGATGATTCAGAGCGCTCCGCCCCAGCCCGGCCGCAACCAGGTCTTCGACTACACCGCGGTCAACCTCGAGGGAAAGGTGGTCCGGGGGATAATGGAGGCCGCCGACCCCGACTCGGTCTGGAATGCCATCTCGGTGCGCGGGCTCCGGCCCACCGCGGTCAAGGCGCGGTCCAGGTGGCCGCTCAGCGAATTCTTCGACCAGCTCACCAAGGTCCGCCTCCAGGAGGTGGCCGTCTTCTGCCGGCAGCTCTCCACCTTCGTCCGGGTGGGCATCCCCCTCACCACCGCCCTCGAGACGATCGCCGATGGGGCGGCCAACAAGCGGATGCGGCGCGCCTGCGCCTCGATGGTGGGGGACCTGGAGCGGGGCGGGCTGCTGAGCGCCGCCCTCACCCGACACCCCAACGTCTTCCCGGCGGTGCTCGCCGACCTGATCCGCGCCTCGGAGATCACCGGCCACATCGACGAGACCCTGGTGCGGGCCGCCGACCACTTCGACCGCGAGCTGCAGACCCGGACCCGGATCCGGGGGGCGCTGATGTACCCGGCGATCGTCTTCTGCATGGCGCTGGCGGTGGCGACGGGGCTGGTCATCTTCGTCCTGCCCCAGTTCCGCATCCTCTTCGAGCAGTACGGGGCCAAGCTGCCCCCGATCGCCAGCGCGCTGCTGAACCTCTCGGCTTTCATCTCGGGAAACGGCGTCTGGATCCTGGTGGGGCTGCTGGTCGCCATCCTCGGGATCGGCTACTACGTGCGCACCGAGAGAGGGAAGCTCCGGTTCAATCGAATCCTGCTCCGGCTGCCCGCCATCGGCGAGATGATGCGCGCAGCCAGCATCGAGCGCTTCTGCCGTGCCCTCAGTGACACGCTCTCCGCGGGGGTGCCGGTCGGTACCAGCTTCTCGGTGGTGGTGGAGAGCACCCGCAACCCCGTCTACCG
>DNAU01000206.1:3161-6275 GCA_003491925.1 Chloroflexota bacterium | reverse complement strand
CGGACCTCACAGCGCTGATCCACGCGGAGACGGCGAGCGAAGGGGTCGTCCTGACCGACGCCGCAGGCGTGACCATGCTCCACGCCGGGTCCCAGGACCCGCTGCCCGCCCTTCCCAACGGCTGGCGCGCGAGCGCTCTCCGCGACGGCTTCCTGGCCGCCGCGGTGCCCGTGTCATTCGCCGCCCCCGCGGTGGCGGTGGCCGTCCCGGTCCTCGAGGGGGGCGGCGCGGCCGGCGGCTTCCTGGTGGAGGACTACGGGCTCTCCGGCGCGGTCGCATCGCTCGAGTCCTTCGCCGGCTCCCAGGGGATGGGCCTCCTGGTGCTGGACCGGACCGGGGGCCTGGTGATGGGTATCGAACCGTCCGTCTCGGGCGACGCCCGGCTGATCACCTCCTGGACCCCCCAGCCCGCGCTCACCTCCCAGGCGGACCTCGCCCTCAGCGGCCGGAGCGTGGAGCTCGACGACAACGGCCCGAGCGGGCCCGCCGCCTACAGCCCGGTGGTCAACGCGCCCTGGGTGATCCGCGCCGCCCTGCCCGGCTCGGCGCTGGCCGCGGTGTCCAACCTGCGGATCGCGGTGTTCAGCATCTGCGGTGCCCTCGCCCTCCTCTTCCTCGCCGCGGTGAACATGGTCAACCGGCAGCTCCACCGGCAGGAGCAGACCGAGGCGGCGCTGATCGTGCAGTCGGCGGTGATGGAGCACGCGGCCATGCACGACCCGCTGACCGGCCTGCCCAACCGCCTGCTCTTCAACGACCGGCTCCAGCACGGCATCTCCAACGCCCGCCGATCAGGACGCCCGCTGGCGCTCTTCGTGCTCGACATCGATGGTTTCAAGGCGCTCAATGACGCCCTGGGGCACACCGCCGGTGACGCCGTCCTCAAGGAGACGGCCGCCCGGCTGCAGGCATCGGTCCGGGTCTCGGACACGGTCGCACGAGTGGGCGGCGACGAGTTCGTGATCGTGGCCGTCGACGCCGATCCCGCTGACGCCGAGCTGATCGGCGCCAAGGTCCGCCAGCGCATGGAGGAGCCGATGCTGTTCGACGAGCGGCCGATCCCGGTGGGCCTCAGCATCGGCCTGGCGGCATTCCCCGAGGATGGCGGCGAGCCCTCCCATCTCCTCCGCCGCGCCGACACCAACATGTACCGGGAGAAGCGGGCGAGAAAGGCCGCCTCCGGCTGACGGTTGAGAGCCGAAGGCGGCCGTAAAAAGGGCCGGGCCGGCTCAGCTCGCAGCCGGCAGCCCCACCTGCGTGGTCTCGGTGGTGACCGGTATCCGCTTGGGCTGCGGCTTGGCGACGCGGGGCACGGTGATGGTAAGCACGCCGCGGTCGAAGCCGGCGGTGATGCCGTCGGGCCGGATCTCACCCGGGAGGCTGACCTGACGGTAGACCGAGGCCACCCTCCGCTCGCGGCGCACGTAGTCGCCCTCGGCACTGTCGCGCTCGGCACGGCGCTCGCCCCTGATGGTGAGGACGCCGTCGTCATAGGTCACCTCGACCTCCTCCGGGCTGAATCCCGGCGCCGACGCCTCGAGGACGTAGCTGCTCTCGGTCTGGCGGATGTCGACCGGGAGGGTCAGATGCTCGCCGCCGCCGTTGCGGGTCAGCGGTTCGCCGAAAACCTGCTGGAACAACTGGTCCATCTGCTCGTGCAGGCTGGACAGCTCACCCCATGGGTTCCATCGCACCATTGCCATCTCACATCCCTCCTTGCGAATCATGCGAGTGAGGAAGACTGAATCTGCCTCATCTGTACCAGCTCGCCGGGAGGGGCTAAACCTGCGGCGGCGCCACGGTCACCCCGCTGCGACGGCCTACCCGGAGGGGTCGAGGATGCGAGACGGTACGGTCACTCCGCGGGCGCGAAGAAGTCGCGCAGGTGGTCGAAGAAGCCGCGTCTGACCTCGAGCGGCCTGCCGTCCCGGCCGCCCAGCTCCTCGTACAGCTTGCGTTCCCGGGCCGAGAGGTGGGCAGGGACGACGACCCGGACGATGCAGACCTGGTCGCCCCGACGTCCGGTGCGGAGGTGGGGCACGCCGTGGCCGGCGATCTTGATGACCCGGCCCGGCTGGGTGCCCGCGGCCACGTCCACCACCGTCTCCCCGTTGACGGTCGGAACCGTGATGTGGTCGCCGAGCACCGCCTGGGTGACCGTGACCGGAAGCTCGTAGACGAGGTCCTGACCGCGCCGGATCAGCTGCGGATGGGGGGCGATCCGGAAGCTCAGGTAGAGATCGCCGTGAGGCCCACCCCGCGGCCCGGCCTCGCCCTCGCCGCCCACCCGGACCTGGACGTCGGAGTCGACCCCTGCCGGGATGCTCACCTCGATGGTCTTGCGCTCCTCGACCAGGCCCCGGCCGCGGCAGCGCGTGCAGGGGTGGTCCACCAGCCTGCCCTCCCCGTGACAGCGCGGGCAGGCGGTGAGGTTGACCACCTGACCGAAGATGGACTGCATGGCGCGGCGCACCTGCCCGCTGCCGCCGCAGTCGGGACAGGTCGCCGGTGTGATCCCGGGAGGCGCGCCACTGCCCGCGCAGTCGGGGCAGGTGTCGGCGCGGGGCACCTCGACGGTGCGCTTGGCGCCGAACACCGACTCCTCGAAGGTGATGTCGACCGTCATCCGCAGGTCGGCGCCGCGCCGCGGGACGGCGGCTCGACCGGAGCGCCGGCCCCCACCGAAGAACATGTCGAAGAGGTCGAAGGCGGAGTCGAACGAGAAGGGGCCGAAGTCGGGCATCTGCTGGCCGGTGTGGCCGAACGTGTCGTAGCGCTGGCGCTTCTGAGGATCGCTGAGCACCGAGTAGGCCTCGCCCACCTCCTTGAATCGCTCCTCGGCCCCCTTGTCGCCCTGGTTGCGATCGGGGTGGTATTCCATGGCGAGCTTGCGGTAGGCGCGCTTCAACTCGTCGGGGCTGGCATCGCGCCGCACCCCGAGGACCTCGTAGTAGTCGCGCTTGACGGTCGCCATCAGGGCTCCGTCCCGGGAGCGCCCTCTCCGCCGCGACGCGGATGCGCCACCCGGACCAGGGCGGGCCGGAGCAGTCGGTCGTGGAGACGGTAGCCGGGTTGCAGCTCGGCGATCACGGTGTCCTCGCTGACCGCGTCGGA